>NZ_JBFBJY010000046.1:0-66403 GCF_040702125.1 Kitasatospora sp. NPDC085895
CGCCATCGCCCCCGCCGCACTCACCCTCGCCCTGGACACCCACCCGCCCGGACCCGGACCCGGGCGCGGCCGCGGGCGGGGGGTGTGGGGGGGCGGCGCCGGCGCGGGGGGGGGCCGTCGGGGCGCCGGTCCGGTGGGCGGCGGCGGCCGCCCGGTCAGATCCCTATCGGCCGCTGGGAGCGGACGGACTGGAGCAGTCCGACGGCGACCCAGACCGCGAACATCGAGGAGCCGCCGTAGGAGACGAACGGCAGCGGGATGCCGGCGACCGGCATGATGCCGAGGTTCATCCCGATGTTCTCGAAGGCCTGGAAGGCGAGCCAGGTGATCACGCCGGCGGCGAGGACGGTGCCGTACAGGTCGGTGGCCTGGCGGGCGATCTTGCAGGCCCGCCAGAGGATGACGCCGAGCAGGGCGATCAGGCCGAGGCCGCCGACGAAGCCGAGTTCCTCGCCGGCCACGCTGAACACGAAGTCGGTCTGCTGCTCGGGGACGAACTGGCCGGTGGTCTGGAAGCCGTGGAACAGGCCCATGCCGGTGAGGCCGCCGGAGCCGATGGCGATCCGGGCCTGGGCGGTGTTGTAGCCGACGCCGGCCGGGTCGAGCGAGGGGTTGGCGAAGGCGGCGAAGCGGTCGATCTGGTACTTGCTCAGCACGCCGAGCTTCCAGATGGCCAACGCGCCGACGGTGCCGGCGCCGATGAGGCCGAACACCCAGCGGCGGGCGGCGCCGGAGGCGAGCAGGACGCCCATGATGACGATGCCCATCACCATGACCGAGCCGAGGTCGGGCATCAGCATGATGACGCCCATCGGCACCGCGGCGATCACCAGTGCCTGGATGACGCTGCGCGAGGAGGGGAACTCCCGTTCGCCGGCGTCGACCCGGGCGGAGAGCACCACGGCCATGCCCATCACGATGGAGAGCTTGGCGAACTCGGCGGGCTGCAGCGAGAAGCCGCCGCCGAACTGGATCCAGGAGTGCTGGCCGTTGATGGTGGAGCCGAGCGGGGTGAGGGTGGCGGCGAGCAGCAGCAGGACGCCGAGGTAGACGAACGGCACCGCGGTGCGCAGCCGGCGTGTCCCTATCCCGACGGTGACCGCGCAGAGCACCACGCCGACCAGGGTGTTGGTGAGGTGCCGGTACAGGAAGTACTGCGGGTCGCCGTGGGTGAGGTTGTCGCGGCCGCGGGTGGCGGACCAGACGAGCAGCGAGCTGCCGAGGGAGAGCGCCAGCGCGGAGAGGATCATGATCCAGTCCATCCGGCGCAGCGGCGAGTCCTTGGCCAGGGCCCTGGCGATGGAGCCGCGCTGCGGGGCGAGCCGGACGGTGCGGTACGAGCCGTAGGAGGTCATCCGCGGCTCCTTCCGGTGGCGCGGGCGGGTTCCAGGGCGGCGAGCGCGAGGACCGTGGGGGCGCCGGTGCCGGTGGCGGGCGCCGGGTCGAGGAAGGCGCGGTCGCCGGGGGCGTCGTAGGAGGCCTGCTTGATGATGGCGGTGCCGTCGGGGTTGAACTTGGGCAGTTCGCTCTGCGGCTTGGGCAGCAGGGCCTTGCCGTTGTCGATGGCGCCCTTGTCGTCGACGCCGTAGAGCGCCTGGTAGATGCGGCGTACCGAGTCACCGGAACCGCCGGAGCCGGTGCCGCCCTGGCTTATCGTCATCACGACCGCGTAGTCGCCGCTGTAGGTGGTCAGCCACGAGGTGGTCTGCTTGCCGGCGACCTCCGCGGTGCCGGTCTTGGCGTGCAGTTCGATCTTGCCCTGGGGCCAGCCGGCGCCGACGAACTTCCAGGCGGCGGTGCCGCTGGTGACGACGCCCGCGGTGGCCTGGTCGATGTAGTCGAGCAGCTTGCCCTGGGCGGGGATCTTGCCGTCCTCGTGGGGGGCGATGTCGCGGACGAGCTTGCCGTCCGGGCTCATGATCGCCTTGCCGATGGTGGGGCGGTAGAGGGTGCCGCCGTTGGCCAGCGCGGAGTAGATCCGGGCCATCTGGAGCGGGGTGACGAGGGTGTCGCCCTGGCCGATGGCGAAGTTGACGGCGTCACCGGCGCGCATGACGTTGCCGTCCTGGCAGTTCTCGCGGGCGATCTCATCGGCGTACTCGTGGCCGCCCTTGGCCGCCTGGGCGCACCAGGCGTCCTTGTTGGCGTCGTAGAAGGACTGCTTCCACTGGCGGTCCGGCACCCGGCCGGCGACCTCGCTGGGGAGGTCGACGCCGGTCTTGGCGCCGAGGCCGTACTGGTGGGCGGTCTTGGTGAACCAGTCGGCGGGGTTCTTCGGCTTGATGCCGCCGTCCTTCAGCCACTGGTCGTAGGACAGGTAGTAGAAGACGGTGTCGCAGGAGATCTCCAGGGCCTTCTCCAGCGAGATGTCGCCGAAGCTCTCGCCCTCGAAGTTCTTGAACTCGCGGCCGCCGATGGTCATGCTCGGCGGGCACGGGTAGTGGCCGTCGAGGGAGTAGCCGGCCTGGACGGCGGCGGTGGTGGAGATGACCTTGAAGGTGGAGCCGGGGGCGGACAGGCCCTGGATGGCCCGGTTGATCAGCGGGTAGTTGGAGCCCTTGTCGGTCAGCGCCTGGTAGTCCTTGGCGGTGATGCCGCCGACCCACAGGTTGGGGTCGAAGGTGGGGGCGCTGGCCATGGCGATGATCCGGCCGGTGTGCACGTCCATGACGACGGCGGCGCCGGAATCCGCCTCGTAGTTCTTGTGGGTCTCCTTGTCGTAGACCTTGCGGGCGTCGGTCATGGCCTGCGCCAGCTGGTCCTCGACGACCTTCTGGACCCGGGCGTCGATGCTGGTGACGAGGTTGTTGCCGGACTGCGCGGGGACGGTGCCGGCGCTGCCGATGACCTTGCCGAGGTTGTCGACCTCCAGCTTGTCGACGCCGGTGGTGCCGCGCAGGTCGTCGTCGTAGACGGACTCCAGGCCGGCGCGGCCGATCTGGTCGCTCGGCAGGCGGCGTTCGCGGCCGGTCTTGTCGGCGGTCTTGGTGACCTCGTCGTCCGTCACCGGGGAGAGGTAGCCGAGCACCTGGGCGGCGCTGGCGCCCTCGACGCCGGTGTAGCGGCGGACGGCGGTGGGCTGGGCGGTGACGCCGGGGAAGTCCTCGCGGCGTTCCATGATCTGCATGGCCTGCTGGGTGGTGGCCTGCTGGGTGACCGGGATCGGCTGGTAGGGCGAGCCGTTCCAGCAGGGCTTGGGCGTCTTGGCGTCGCAGAGCCGCACCTTGTCCTGGACGTCCTTGGGCTGCAGCCCGAGGACGCCGGCGAGCCGGGTCAGCACGGCCTTGCCGTGGTCCTTCTGCTGGAGCAGGGAGGTGCGGCTGACGGAGACGACGAGCTTGGTCTCGTTGCCGACGAGCACCCGCCCGGAGGCGTCGAGGATCTCGCCGCGGACGGCGGGCTCCACGACCTCCCGGATGTGGTTCCCTTGCGCCTGGGCGGCGTACTGGCTGCCGGTCCGGATCTGCAGGTACCACAGCCGCCCGCCGAGGGTGGCGAGCAGCGACAGCACCAGGATCTGCAGCACCACCAGACGGATCGTCACCCGTTGGGTGCGTCCGGTCTCCGGGATGTTGCTCACTGGGGGGACTCCTCCTGGGGGTTCTGCGGGGCGTCAGGGACGGCGGGCGAGGCCGAGCGACCGCTTCTTGCGCGGGCTCGTCGGCATCGGCGAGGACTCCCGGGTGGTCTTGTAGCGGGCGAGGCTGCCGAGGCCGGAGCCGCCCGGGTCCTCGGTCTCGGCGCCGGAGCGGCCGCCGTCGAAGCGGCGGGCGAGCAGCATGACGGCGGGCACCACGAACGGCGCGAGCAGCACGTCGTACAGCAGGGCGCTGAACACCAGGCCGGCGAGGCCGACGTGGCGGGCGGCGGTGTCGCCGACCAGGGCGCCGACGGAGGCGTACAGGCCGGTGGAGACGACGGCCGCGACGGCGACGACCATCAGGGCGCTGATCGCGGAGCGCTGCCGGCCGGCCTCGGGGCGGAGCAGGCCGGCGGCGTAGCCGACCAGGCAGAGCACCAGGGCGTAGCGGCCGATGGCGTGGTCGGAGGGCGGCGCGAGGTCGGCGAGCAGGCCGGCGGTGAAGCCGGCCAGGCAGCCGCCGGTCGGGCCGTACACCAGGGCGAGGCCGACGACGACGAGCATCAGCAGGTCGGGGGTGGCCCCGGGCAGCTGGAGCCGGCCGAGCACGCTGACCTGGACGACCAGGCCGAGCATCAGCAGGACGGCGGAGAGCAGGATGCGGTTCGGACGCACGGTCAGTTCCCCCCTGCGGGTGTGGAGGCGGCGGTCGGCTTCGCGGGTGCGGCGGCCGGCGGGTTCGCCGCGGCGGCGGACGGCTTGGGCGGCAGGACGCCGTCGCGCGGGTCGCTGCGCGGCGGGACGACGACGACGCCGATCAGGTCGAGGCGGGTGAACTGGACGTAGGGCTCGACCAGGATCGTCTTGGTGAGCTCGCCGGGGGTGGCCTGGACCTCGACGACCCGGCCGATCGGAACGCCGGGGACGAAGGGACGGCCGCTCTGCGAGCCGAAGGTGACGACCCGGTCGCCGGCCTTGACCTGGGCGCGGCCGTTGAGCAGCTGGACCCGCATCGGGCTGCTGCCCTGGCCGGCGGCGAAGCCGATCTCGTCGCTGCCCTCCAGCCGGGTGCCGGCGGTGAAGCCGGGGTCGGAGGCGAGCAGCACGGTGGCGGTGGTCGGGGCGACGGTGGTGACCCGGCCGACCAGGCCCTGGCCGTTGATGACGGTCATGTCGCGGGTGAGGCCGTCGTCGCTGCCGGCGTCGATGGTGATCGTCCAGGAGAAGCCCTGGGCGGCGCCGATCGCGATGACCTGGGCGGCCTTGATGGTGTATCCGCCGTTGCCGGCCGTCCGCAGCAGGTCGTCGAGCTGCTTGGTGCGGCCGGCCGCGGTGTCGGAGGAGGCGAGCCGCTGGCGCAGCTCGGTGTTCTCCCGGGTGATCTGGTCGAGGCGCTGCTGGTGCGTGGAGGCGTCGCGGACGGCGCGGATGGTGCCGGCCACCGGGTCGACGAGGCCGGAGGCGCCGCGCTCGACCGGGCCGAGCAGGCCGGCGGCCGCCCGGCGGGCCCCGCCGAGCGGGGAGTCCTCGCCGCCCTTGATGTCGACGGTGATCAGGGCGAAGGCGACCGCGACCAGCAGGATGAGCAGTAGTCGGCTCTCTCGTGTGTCCCTCACGGTGCTGGAGCGCCCCTTCGTTCCCTGGTACCGGTTGTTCAGTTGGAGATGTGACGCCGTGTGCGCCGTGCTGCCCCCGCGGGGAGGGTCAGCGGCGCGGCTGGGCGTCCAGGACCTGCTGGAGCGCCTCGAACTCCTCGACGCACTTGCCGGCGCCGAGGGCGACCGAGTCCAGCGGGTTCTCCGCGATGTGGATGGGCATGCCGGTCTCCCGGCGGAGCCGCTCGTCGAGGCCGCGCAGCAGCGCGCCGCCGCCGGTGAGCACGATGCCGCGGTCCATGACGTCGCCGGCGAGCTCCGGCGGGCACTGGTCGAGGGTGGTCTTGACCGAGTCGATGATGGAGTTCACCGGCTCGTCGATGGCCTCGCGGACCTCGGCGGCGGAGATGACGACGGTCTTGGGCAGGCCGCTGACGAGGTCGCGGCCGCGGATCTCGGCGTGCTCGTCCTTCTCGCCCTCGAGCGCGAAGGCGGAGCCGATCGACATCTTGATCTGCTCGGCGCTGCGCTCGCCGAGGAGGAGGCTGTACTCCTTCTTGATGTGCTGGACGATGGCGTTGTCCAGCTCGTCGCCGGCGACCCGCAGGGACTGCGCGGTGACGATCCCTCCGAGGGAGATGACGGCGACCTCGGTGGTGCCGCCGCCGATGTCGACGACCATGTTGCCGGTGGGCTCGTGCACCGGCAGGCCGGCGCCGATCGCCGCGGCCATCGGCTCCTCGATGATGTGCACCTGGCGTGCGCCGGCCTGGGCGCTGGCCTCGATGACGGCGCGGCGCTCGACCCCGGTGATGCCGGAGGGCACGCAGACCACGACGCGCGGGCGGGCCAGGTAGCGGCGGCGGTGGATCTTGAGGATGAAGTAGCGGAGCATCCGCTCGGTGATCTCGAAGTCGGCGATCACGCCGTCCTTGAGCGGGCGGATGGCGACGATGTTGCCGGGCGTGCGCCCGATCATCTTCTTCGCCTCGGCGCCGACCGCGAGGATGCCGCCGGTGTTGGTGTTCACGGCGACGACCGACGGCTCGTTGAGGACGATCCCCTTGCCCCTGACGTACACCAGCGTGTTGGCAGTGCCGAGGTCGATCGCCATGTCACGGCCGATGAACGACAGATTGTTGGCCATGGGGTGTGCAGTGCCTTCCCGAGCTCGGTGTGCATGTGCGGGGAGTGGGCCGATCGCGCGCGCCCACGACAGGGCTGACATCAGCTGAGCAGCCGTACCGGGCCCATGAGTTGCGTCCATCGTAGCCAGGCCCGTTCACCGCGTACGGCGAGGTACGGCATGCTGGCCATTCTCCGGCGGCCGATGTGCTCTTCCCGGGATTGGGACGCCGTGTCGGCGATCGGGGTTCCGCCTTTTCGGGGCGGGTTCCGGTGGTTGCACCCGGTCGGACCGGGGCGGTTGCACCCGGCCCGACCTGGGCGTACGTCAGGCTGTGTCAGGCCTTCGTCAGGCGAGACGGGGTCAGGCGCGGGCGGGGAAGAAGATCTTGATCTCGCGCTCGGCGGAGACCTCCGAGTCCGAGGCGTGGATCAGGTTCTCACGGGTGATCGTGGCGTAGTCGCCGCGGATGGTGCCCGGGCCGGCCTGCAGCGGGTCGGTGGCGCCGGCCAGCGCGCGGATGCCGGGGATGACGTTCTCGCCCTCGACGATCAGCGCGATCGACGGGCCGGAGGTCATGAACTCCAGCAGCGGCTCGTAGAACGGGCGGCCGACGTGCTCGGCGTAGTGCAGCTCCAGCGTCGCCCGGTCGAAGGTGCGCAGTTCGAGGGCGGCGAGCCGCCAGTTCGCCTTGCGCTCGATGCGGCTGATGATCTCGCCGGCCAGGCCGCGCTTGACGGCGTCGGGCTTGAGCAGGACGAGAGTGCGCTGGGACACGGTGCAGCTCCAGGGGATCGGGTTCGGCACGGTGGGTTCGGCCACCGCAGACACTACCCTGCGGGTGCGGCCCGCCGACGCGAACGGGCCGCTCAGCGGGGGTTCAGGCGGTCTGCGAGGCCGCGGCGGCGCGGGCCGCCCTGATCACGTCGATCTTGCGGCCGTAGTGCACCGAGCACCACCACAGGGCGGCGAAGACGGCGCCGAGCCCGAACATGGTCGGCAGCACCAGGCCGCTGGCGATCAGGCCGATCTGCAGCACCCAGCCGACCGCCACCGCGCCGGGGCGCTCGATCATGCCGCAGAGCAGCACGCACAGCACCATGGCGGTGCCGCTGACGGCCCAGATCGTGCCGGTCGGCACGTCCGACAGCGGCATGGCGACCAGGCCGGCGAACATGATGAGCAGGGCCTCGCCGATGAGGGTCGAGGAGCAGAGGGTCCGCATCGGGTGCTACTTCCTTCCGAACAGCAGGCGCGCCTCGCCCACCGTGATGACCGAGCCGGTGACCAGGACGCCGGCGCCGCCGAGGTCCTCCTCCTCGGCGAGCGTGACGGCCGCGTCGATGGCGTCGTCCAGCCGGGGTTCGACCTGCACACGATCCTCACCGAAGATCTCCACGGCGAGCGCGGCCAGCTCGTCGACGGGCATCGCCCGGTGGGTGGAGTTCTGGGTGATGACGACCTCGGCGAGGATCGGCTCGAAGACCTCCAGCAGGCCGGAGACGTCCTTGTCACCGCTGGTGCCGATCACGCCGACCAGCTTGGTGAAGCCGAAGGCCTCGCCGATCGCGGCGACGGTGGCCTCGGCGCCGTGCGGGTTGTGCGCGGCGTCCAGGATGACGGTGGGGCTGCGGCGGACGATCTCCAGGCGGCCCGGCGAGGAGACGCCGGAGAACGCCCGGCGGACCTTCTCGGTGTCCAGCTGGCCGCCGGCGGCCGCGCCGACGCCGAAGAACGCCTCGACGGCGGCCAGCGCGAGGGCGGCGTTGTGCGCCTGGTGGGCGCCGTGCAGCGGGATGAAGACGTCCTCGTACTCCGCGCCGCCGAGGCCGCGCAGGGTGACGAGCTGGCCTCCGATCGCGACCTCGCGGCGGATCACGCCGAACTCCATGCCCTCCCGGGCGACGGTGGCGTCCACCTCGACGGCCCGCTTGAGGATGGTCTGCGCGGCGTCCAGCTGCTGCTGGGCGACGACGGCGAGCGCACCGGGTTTGATGATGCCGGACTTCTCCACCGCGATCTCGCCGGTCGTGCCGCCGAGCTTGTCGGTGTGGTCCAGGCCGATCGGGGTGATCACGGCGACGGCGGCGTCGATGACGTTGGTGGCGTCCCAGGAACCGCCCATGCCGACCTCGACCACGGCGACGTCCACCGGGGCGTCGGCGAATGCGGCGTACGCCATGCCGGTCAGCACCTCGAAGAAGGACATCGCGACCGGCTGCGTCTCGTCGACCATCCGCACGTAGGGCTCGATGTCGCGGTAGGTCTCGACGAACTTCTCGGTGCCGATCGGGGCGCCGTCCAGGCTGATCCGCTCGGTGACCGACTCCACGTGCGGGCTGGTGTAGCGGCCGGTGCGCAGCTCGAAGGTGCCGAGCAGCTGCTCGATCATCCGGGCGGTGGAGGTCTTGCCGTTGGTGCCGGTGATGTGGATCGAGGGGTAGGAGCGCTGCGGCTGGCCGAGGATGTCCATCAGCGCCGCGATGCGGTCGAGCGAGGGCTCCAGCTTGTTCTCCGGCCAGCGGCCGGAGAGCTCGGTCTCCACGGCCCGCAGCTCGGCCTCGGGGCCGGAGGCCCCGGCGTCGGAGGGGCGGGTGGTGTACGGGTTCTGCTCGGCCTTGTCGCTCACGGGCCCAGTCTACGTAGCGTCCGGGGCCGCCCGGCGCAGGCTCCCCGGCCCGGTGGGGCGGGGCCGGGGAGCCGTGCGCCGGGGTGCTCAGCGGTGCGCCGGGAACTGGACGACCTGCTGGTAGGTCGGGCGGTTCTGCCAGGTGGACTTGGGGTCGGTGACGCCGCCGAGCGGGCGCTGGACGATCGAGTCGGCGCACCACTGGTCGCCGGCCGGGCAGTCCGCGTCGGCCGGGTAGACCTGGGCCGGGGTCTGCGCCACGGCCTTCCTCAGGCTGTCGAGCAGGGCGGTGCGGCAGGCCGCGAGGTCGCCGCCGCCGCAGAACGGGCGGGCCAGCGGCCCGGCCACCGGGTCGCCGAGGACGCCCCGCAGGTCCTTGTCGACGTAGCTCCACCAGCCGTACTGGAAGGCCGAGCCCTTGTGCGGGACGGACTCGTTGGCGCTGGCGGTGCCGCTGGTGGGGCCGCTCTGCCCGCCGGAGGGCGACTCGTTGATCTGGACGGCTCCGGTCAGGGCGCCGAACAGGGCGTCGCCGAGGCCGGGCCGGAAGACCGCGTCGGCGAGCAGCGGCCACCAGGCGTCCAGGGTGCGGATCGCCTCGGCGTCGGCGTAGGCGTGGCTGCCCGGGGAGGTCTCCCGGCGTTGCCCGCCGGCCGCCCGCCAGGTCTCCAGCTTCTGCACGGCGGCGGCGAGGGACGGGTCGGTGACGGGGGCGCTGCGGACGACCCGGAGCAGTTCGGGCAGCACGTCCTCGGCGCGCAGGTCGGCGAGGGCGGCGGACTCCATGGCCTTGGTGAGCGAGACCCGGCTCGCCTTCCCGCCGCCGGCGAGCAGCGCCTTCACCCGGTCGTCGAGCAGGTTGCCGCGGTGCACCGAGCCGTTGCCGAAGCCCGCGGCGGCGAAGCCGGCGGCCTGCTTGTTGTTCCAGGAGACGTAGTAGTCCTGGTCGACGGAGTTCGGGTGCTCGGCGGGCGGCGTGTACCGGGCGGTGTTCGCGGCGGGGTCGAAGTCGCGCCACTCGTAGGCGGGCTCGGCGCGGACGGGCAGGCCGGCGTCGACGCCCGGGGCGCGCACCGGGTTGTCGCCGGAGTTGTAGTACGCGATGTCCCGGGAGTCCGCGTAGAACCAGTTGAAGGTGTAGTTGATGTTCTGCGCGGCCTGCTGGAAGCCCGCCGCGTCGTGCACCGCACCGGGGTCGTTGAGCATCTGGAAGCCGATGATGGAGTCGGCCTCGTGGCGGTAGGTGGAGCGCAGCGAGGTGAAGGCGACGGGTGCGCCGCCGACCGTGCCGCGGGCGGTGACCAGGCCGTAGTTCGTGCGGTTCATCACCAGGGTGTAGGAGCCGGCCGCGGTGGGGTCCGCGGTGGTGGGCTTCCAGGAGTTCTTCCGCTCCAGCCGTTCCATCGGCAGGCACTGGCCGTGCCACCGGTAGTGGTCGGCCGTCAGCCCGACCGGGCTGCCGTCGGTGGTGCAGAGCGGGACGGCGTAGGTGTCGGTGATGTCCTGTCCGGCGGAGGTGGCGCTCCAGGCGTAGTCCTGGCCGCGTCCGAGCTGCACGTAGAAGCTCAGCCCGGCGAAGGCGGCACCGCGGGCGCTGATGCCGGGGCCCTGGATCTCCTCCAGCATGAGCAGCTGGGGGGCGAAGTAGCCGGTCTGCGGGCCGAACACGGCGACGGGGTGGCCGTCGTCGGTGTGGGCGCCGGAGACCAGCAGGGCGTTGGACATGCCGTGCTTGGCGGTGAGCAGGTTGCCGGGCAGCAGGCCGGGGGCGGTGGTGGCGCCCTGGGTGCCGGTGCCGGTGGCGTCGTGGACCGTCTTCTCGGGGACGACCGAGCCCGGGTCGGGCAGCACGGCGCCCTGCGGGGAGTCGGGCGGCAGGGCGTACGGGAAGCGCCGGCCGTCGTGCAGGGTGAGCACGGCCTCGGGGTCGTCGGCCTCGCGGAGCGAGGACCAGAGGCGGTCGCCCTCGGCGGTGCCGTAGCGGGCCTCGGCGGCGAGCTTGACCTGGGCGGAGGCGAGTTCCCCGCCGCCTCCGGAGCCGAACAGGGCGCCGACCACGGAGGCGAGCGCGACCAGGTCGGTGAGCTTGAAGGGTTCGATGCCGCCGGCGTTGGTCATCGCGTCGATGTGGCCGGTGAGGTCGTACTCGCCGGGGAAGTAGCGGCCGTCGTAGGACTCGCGGACGTACTGGTTGATGCCGTCGAGGTAGGCGCCGGCGTCGGCGAGGGCCTGCCGGGCGCGGTCGCCCTCGTTCGCGATGGCGTCGATCTGCTGCTGGAGCTCGTCCTCGGTGTAGGGGGCGGCCTGCCAGAAGCTCTGTTCCAGCTGCCGGTTGGCGGCGGCGCCGCCGGCGAAGCCGGAGAGCTGGCCGCGGCCGACGTGCCGGAAGAGGTCCATCACCCAGAGCCTGTCCTGGGCCGCGGCGTAGCCGGCGCCGAACTCGGTGCCGTAGCGGGTGGTGCCGGTGATGTGCGGGACGCCGGTGGCCTTGTCGCGGACGATGGCGACGTCGCTGCGCGGACGGGTGGTGGAGGCGACCTGGTCGGCGGGGACGCCGAAGGAGGCGTCGTTGAAGAAGCTGCGCAGCTGGGCCTCGGTCAGTTGCGGGTAGGCGCCGGCGAGGTTGGCGTAGGGGCCGAGCTGGTCGTCGGTGTGGGCGGGGCGGGAGCCGAAGACCTTGTTGAGCAGGATCTCGGCGAGGGTGGCGTTGCCGTTCTCGCCGGGCGGCAGGATGTCGAGGCATTTCCCTGCGCAGTAGTCGCCGGCGGCGACCGGGGTTTCTCCGGCGGCTGCCGCGGCGGTGGGGGACGCGGTGGGGGCGAATACGGCCAGCAGGGCCGCCGCGAGGGTGGCGGCGGCGAATCTGCGCGGGTGGGGGCGTCGTTGCACACCGGCTCCTCGGTCGAGTTGCGGATGCGTTGCGGTACTCGACGGTAGGGGCCTTGCTGACATTCTGCCTAGTAGCGTGCATGCCACAACTCGCCTGCGGGCGTGCGGTTCTGCCCGCCCTTGGCGGGGACGGACCGGCGGTGGCCGGATCAGCCGTGCCGGGCCTCCGGCACCTGCACGGCCGGGCCGCCGTGCCGGCGGCGCAGCTCGGCCGCGATCTCGGCGCCCTCGCCCTCCGGCAGCAGCGGCAGCATCATGGCGACGGCCTGCAGCAGGCCGCCGAGCAGGTAGGTGGTGTCCGGGGTGGCGGCGACCAGTGCGCGGACGGCCGCGACGTCCCCGGTGTCGACGGCCTCGACCAGCCGGGCGGGGTCGGCGGCGTCCTCGTCGAGCAGCACGCCGGAGGTGTCGGCGGGGGCGCGGCGGGCGAGCGAGCGCAGCACCCGGTCGGCGGCCTCGGGCGCGTACGCCTTGCGGACCGCCTCGGCCGCGATCCACACCAGCAGGGTGGTCACCTCGCGCTCCACGTGGTCGGCGAGGAGCCGGTCCAATTGCGCGTCGAAGGACAGCTGGTTCCCGTGCCGGAATGCCAGCAGCAAGGACGCCGCTCGGGCCTTCGCCGTCTCGACCTCGTGCTGCGGCAGTTCGTCGGCCAACTCCGTGGTCGCCGCCATGACGTGCCCTCCCGTCAGTCGCAAACCCACATGGGGACGTCTGCACACCGTACACATCCCAACTCCGAACACCGGTGGAACGCGCGCACGCACAAACGGAGAGAATGCACGGTTCAAACGGTCAGCGGGAATCATCGACCGAATGCCGGACGCGCACGATGAAATACCGCCGAACGGACTATCAAGAACGGCCGGAGATATACCGAATGGCGGATTCCGCGCCGGTCCGCGCCGCGCACGGGCGGGGCGCGGACCGGCGTGGACCGGCCGCCCGGGGCGTCCGCGGGTGGCCCGCCCGTCCCCTGGGTAGGGGGAGGGCGAGGGGGACGGCCGTCGCCGCCCGCCGCCCGGACCACCCCGGCGGGCTCGGACGGCCGTGCGGTAGCGTGCCCGGATACTCGCGCGGGCGACCGTGCGGGCACTGACGGGGAGTACGCCAAGTTCAGGCCGCGGAGCGCCGTGGCGGGGGAGATCGATTTTCGATGTACGGCCAGGGCCAGCAGTATCCGCAGGGGCAGCCGCAGCAGCCGTACGGCCAGCCGCCGCAGTACGGGGGCGCCCCGCAGCAGCCGGCGTACGGCGCGCCGCAGCCGCCGTCCTACGGCTACCCGCAGCAGCCTCCGGCCCCGCCGTACGGCGCCCAGCCCGGCTACCCGCAGGCCCCCGTGCCCGGCCAGCCGCAGCCCTACGGCGCACCGGGCGGCTACCCGCCGCCGACCCCGCCGAAGAGCAACACCGGTCTGGTGATCGGTCTGGTGATCGGCGCCGTGGTGCTGATCGGCGGCGGCCTCGCGATCTGGGGCCTGTCCGGCGGCGACGGCGGCGGCACCGGCGGTACGGGCGGTACCGGCAGCACGGGCGGCGGCGGCACGGTCGCCTCCGCCGCGTACAAGCTCGACCTGCCGATGTCCCTGCCGGACGGCCACACCCAGCAGAAGGCCACCTCCGCCCCGGCCACGCCCGGCCCGGACGGCCAGAAGCCGGCCTGCTCGGACGGCACCGCCGTGGCCGGCAACTACACCAAGGGCCAGACGGACATGGTGCAGGTCATCGGCTGCTACGGCTCGGTGGCGACCCCCGAGCTCGTGCTGCTCGCGCTGGAGGCCGAGGCGGTCAAGCCGAAGACCTTCGCCGGCACGACCGTCACCAGCACCTGGAAGACCCGGCCGACCGAGTACCCGGCGGGCAGCGCGGGCGCGCCCGGCGCCAAGCTCAAGTGCGGGGTGCTGACCACCAACGCCACCAAGACCGCCGCCGGCAACACCGTCTGCTTCTGGGCGGACCGCTGGACGGCTGCCGAGGTGGTCTTCGCCGACCTGAGCTTCACCGGCAAGGCGCCGATCACGCCCGCCGAGGCCGCGGTGAAGGCCGCCGCCGTCCGCGGCGCCGTCGAAGTGAAGAAGTAGCCGAAGCATCCGGCGAGGCGGCCGACCGGGAGCACCGGCCGGCAGCAGCCGGTCCCGACCGGCCGGCAGGACCGGCCGGTCGGGGAGCAGCCAGGGCCGACCCGTCGAAAGGACCTCCGGTGTCCGAGCAGAATCCGTACGGCGGCCCACCGCCGTCCCCCCAGCCGTACGGGGCCCCTCCCCCGCCGCCCGCCCAGCCCGGTTTCGGCCCGCCGCCGCAGCCCGGCTACGGCTACCCGCAGCAGCCCGCACCGCCGTACGGACAGCCGGGCGGCTACGGGGTGCCGGCCCAGCAGCCGTGGGGCGGCGGCGTCGTCCCGCAGCCGCCGAAGTCCCGCAAGACGCTGTGGGTGGTGCTCGGCTGCGTCGGCGGTGCCATCCTGCTCGGCGGCGGCCTGGCCGGCTACTTCGTCTATGACGTGACCTCAAAGACCGACAACTACCGGATCTCGCTGCCGGGCACCTTCCAGGGCCTGCCGCGGGAGGACTCCAACCCGCTCGCGCAGAAGCTGGAGTCCGGACTCGACGACTCGCTCGGCAAGGGCGACAACGCCTGGTCGCCGACCCCGGTCAGCACCGTGTACACCGACCGGAAGAAGGTGGTCGCGGTCTTCGGCGGCTACGGCACCGTCCTCTCCCCCCGCAGCCAGGTCGACGACTTCTACACCAACTTCGAGAAGGGCGCGAGCAGCCAGGGCACCACCTTCAGCGGCCGCCGGGACTTCGACCCGGGCCCGCTCGGCGGCCGGCTGAGCTGCGAGGTCATGCGCGCCCCGACCGAGGACGACAGTCTGTGCGCCTGGGCGGACGGTTCCACCTTCGTCGCCGTGCTCACCGGCGAGGTCGACCAGGACTCCGAGGTGGACCTGGACGTCGCCGCGGCTGCCGCCCGCGAGCTGCGGCAGATCGCCGAGGTGCCGAAGTAGCACCCGCCCGGCCCCGCCGGGGCCGGGGAGGGCGAAGACCGACACGGCGAAGACCGAAACGGCGAAGGCCCTGCACCGCTTCCGGGTGCAGGGCCTTCGCCGTGTGTCGTGGGGCCGAACGTCAGGCGCTCTTCTCCCGGCGCTCGCGCTTGATCATGTCGCGCGGCACGAGGGTGGGAATGGCGTGCTTGGAGACGACGTCCCCGGTCACGACCACGCGGGCGACGTCCTGGCGGGAGGGGACCTCGTACATCACGGACATCAGCACCTCCTCCATGATCGCGCGCAGGCCGCGGGCGCCGGTGCCGCGCAGGATCGCCTGGTCGGCGATGGCCTCCAGCGCGTCCCGGGTGAACTCCAGCTCCACGCCGTCCAGCTCGAAGAGCTTGCGGTACTGCTTGACCAGCGCGTTCTTCGGCTCGGTGAGGATCTGCAGCAGCGCCTCGCGGTCCAGGTTGTGCACGCTGGTGATCACGGGCAGACGGCCGATGAACTCGGGGATCATGCCGAACTTCACCAGGTCCTCCGGCATGACCTGGCGGAAGTGGTCGCTCGCGTCCGACTCCCGCTTGGAGCGGATGGTCGCGCCGAAGCCGATGCCCTTGGCGCCGGCCCGGCCCTCGATGATCCGCTCCAGGCCCGCGAAGGCACCGCCCACGATGAACAGCACGTTGGTGGTGTCGATCTGGATGAACTCCTGGTGCGGGTGCTTGCGCCCGCCCTGCGGCGGCACCGAGGCGGTGGTGCCCTCCAGGATCTTCAGCAGCGCCTGCTGCACGCCCTCGCCGGAGACGTCGCGGGTGATCGACGGGTTCTCGCTCTTGCGGGCGACCTTGTCGATCTCGTCGATGTAGATGATCCCGGTCTCGGCCTTCTTGACGTCGTAGTCCGCCGCCTGGATCAGCTTGAGCAGGATGTTCTCGACGTCCTCGCCGACGTAGCCGGCCTCGGTCAGTGCGGTGGCGTCCGCGATGGCGAACGGCACGTTCAGCATCCGGGCCAGCGTCTGCGCCAGCAGCGTCTTGCCGGAACCGGTCGGGCCGAGCAGCAGGATGTTCGACTTCGCCAGCTCGATGGCGTCCTCGCGGCCGTTGCCGGCGCGGCCGTTCTCACCGGCCTGGACGCGCTTGTAGTGGTTGTAGACCGCGACGGACAGCGCCTTCTTCGCGAGGTCCTGGCCGACCACGTACTGGTCGAGGAACTCGTAGATCTCACGGGGCTTCGGCAGCTCCTCGAAACGGACCTCCGAGGACTCCGCGAGCTCCTCCTCGATGATCTCGTTGCAGAGGTCGATGCACTCGTCGCAGATGTAGACGCCAGGCCCGGCGATCAGCTTCTTCACCTGCTTCTGCGACTTGCCGCAGAACGAGCACTTGAGCAGGTCGCCACCGTCTCCGATGCGTGCCACGAGGTGCTTCCCCTTCGCCAGGGGCCCCGCAGCTCTCCGGGGCCTGGTGCTGTGGACCGGCTGCGCCGTCGGCGGTCGGTCTCGCTATCCGACGGTACTCTGCCGAGCCGGTGATTCCGCCGACTTCGACAGCTCTGCCCTACGCCCTGGGCGAATTGATACCGAACAGAAGCCGTCTCACGGGCATGCGCCCATACTGCATTGTGCCCGTCCGAGCGCCTCGACCGGAACGGGTCGGGGCGGGGCGTACGTCACTGTCGCGCGCCCCCGTACCGTCCGGCGCTCCTGCACCGGTGGTTCGTGAGGAACCGACAGCCGCGCACGGCCCCGCCCCCGAAGCCGCGAAGGGCTCAGCCCGTCAGCGAGGACTTGCGGGTCGAGATGATCTGGTCGATCAGCCCGTACTCCAGCGCCTCCTCGGCGGTCAGGATCTTGTCGCGCTCGATGTCGTCGCGCACCGTCTCGACCGGCTTGTTGGAGTGCTTGGCCAGCATCTCCTCCAGCTGCTCGCGCATCCGGAAGATCTCCTTGGCCTGGATCTCCAGGTCGGACACCTGGCCGCGGCCGGTCTCGGTGTACGGCTGGTGGATCAGGATGCGGGCGTTCGGCAGCGCCATCCGCTTGCCCGGGGTGCCGGCCGCCAGCAGCACGGCCGCGGCGGAGGCCGCCTGGCCCATGCAGACGGTGGTGATGTCCGGCTTCACGTACTGCATGGTGTCGTAGATGGCCGTGAGGGCCGTGAACGAGCCGCCGGGCGAGTTGATGTACATCTGGATCTCGCGGTCCGGGTCCATCGACTCCAGGCACAGCAGCTGGGCCATGATGTCGTTGGCCGAGACGTCGTCCACCTGCGAGCCGAGGAAGATGATGCGCTCCTCGAACAGCTTGGCGTACGGGTCGTACTCGCGGATGCCCTGGGAGGTGCGCTCGACGAAGCGCGGCACGATGTAGCGGCCCTCGGCGCGGGGGCCCTGGAACTCGCCGCGCGGCGTGTAGGGAGTGTTCATGGGGTGTTCGGTCCTCCGAAGCGTGCGGTCTGGAAGTCTGGGGCCGGCCGTCAGGCGGTGAAGCCTGCGCCGGTGCCGCCGCCACCGGGGACGTCCGCGGCGCTGTGCATGATCTCGTCGATGAGGCCGTACGCCTTGGCCTCCTCCGGGGTGAACCAGCGGTCGCGGTCGGAGTCAGCGGTGATCTGGTCGAAGCTCTGGCCGCTGTGGAAGGCGATCAGCTCGGACATGCGCTTCTTGGTGCGCAGCAGCTGCTCGGCCTGGATCCGGATGTCGGAGGCGGAACCGCCCAGACCGGCGGAGGGCTGGTGCATCAGGATGTTGGCGTTGGGCAGCGAGAAGCGCTTGCCCTTGGCGCCCGCGGTGAGCAGGAACTGGCCCATCGAGGCCGCCATGCCCATCGCGATGGTCACCACGTCGTTCTTGATGTACTGCATGGTGTCGTAGATCGCCATGCCCGCCGAGATCGAACCGCCCGGGGAGTTGATGTACAGGAAGATGTCCTTCTCCGGGTCGGCCGCCAGGAGGAGGAGCTGCGCGGTGATCTTGTTGGCGATGTCGTCGTCGACCTGCTGGCCGAGGAAGATGATGCGCTCGTTGAGCAGCCGGTTGTAGACCTGGTCGCCCAGGCCGCCGAGCACGTCACCGGCGGCGGCGCGCGGCGCCGTCAGGCCATCCATCTGCATCTGCGGGAACGTCACTTAGCCACCTGCTCAGTCGATCTGCGTGTGTGTCGCTGTCCACCGACCCTAACGCGCAGGCCGCGGCTCAGAATCCCCCACGCAGAACTGTTCGCTGTGAGCGCAGGGTGCGCGCGGAAATACGGGAGACCGGGTGGGTGGGCGGGTGGCGACCGGGCGGGTGGAGACCGGATGGGGCGGGCGGGCGGCGGGCGGGAACCCCCACGACACGACCCCGGCCCGGACACCTGGGGTGTCCGGGCCGGGGTCGTACGGGTGTGAGGATCAGGCCTCGGTGGCCTCGTCCTCGACCTCGACGGTCTCGACGGCGTCGGTGGCCTCGGTCTCGTCCTCGTCGTCCTCGAAGGAGACGGTCTCACCGTTGCTGTCGGTGACGGTGGCGGCCTCGACGACCAGGGCCAGCGCCTTGCCGCGGGCGACCTCGCCGACCAGCAGCGGAACCTGGCCGCCCTGGACGATCTGCTGGGCGAACTGGTCCGGGGTGAGGCCCGAGCCGGCGGCGCGACGGATGAGGTGCTCGGTCAGCTCCTCCTGGCTGACGTTGAGCTCCTCCTTCGCGACGATCTCGTCCAGGACGAACTGGGTCTTGATGCCCTTCTTCGCCTGCTCCTCGGTCTCCTTCTCGTAGTCCTCGACGGACTTGTCCTGGGTCGCGAGGTAGGTCTCGAGGTTCATGCCCATCGGCTCGAGCTGGTGGTGCTCGAGGTTGTGCTTGCGGGTCTCGACCTCGTCCTTGAGGAGCTTCTCCGGGTACTCCATCTCGACCCGGGTCAGCAGCTCGTCCAGGACCTTCTCCTGGGCCTGGGTGGCCTGGTCGAACTCCTTCATGCGCTCGAGGCGCTTGCGGGAGTCCTCCTTCAGCTCGTCCAGGGTGTCGAACTCGCTCGCCAGCTGGGCGAACTCGTCGTCGAGCTCGGGGAGCTCCTTCTCCTGGACGGCGGTCACGGTGACGGTGACCTCGGAGCTCTTGCCGGCCTGGGTGCCGCCCTTGAGCTCGGTGGTGAAGGTCTTGGACTCACCGGCGGACAGGCCGATCACGGCGTCGTCGATGCCGTCCAGCAGGCGGCCGGAGCCGATCTCGTAGCTGACGCCGGCGGCGGTGCCGTCCTCCGGCACCTCGCCGTCGACCTTGGCCTCGAGGTCCACGACCACGACGTCGCCGGCCGCGGCGGCGCGCTCGACGTCCTTCACGGAGGAGAAGCGCTCGCGGAGCTGCTCCAGCGACTTCTCGACGTCCTCGTCGGCGACCGAGACGGCGTCGACGGTGACCGAGATCTCCGAGAAGTCCGGAAGGGCGATCTCCGGGCGGACGTCCACCTCGGCGGTGAACTTCAGGTCGCCGCCGTCGGCGATCCGCTCCACGCCCTCGATGTCGGTGATCTCGGGCTGGCCGAGGACCTCGATCTTGCCCTCGTCGACGGCCTGCGTGTAGAAGCGCGGCAGGGCGTCGTTGACGGCCTCCTCCAGCACCGCGGCACGGCCGAAACGCTGGTCGATGACGCGAGCCGGGATCTTGCCCTTGCGGAAGCCCGGAACCGTGACCTGCTGGTTGATCTTCTTGTACGCCGCGTCGAGGCTGGGCTTGAGCTCCTCGAAGGGCACCTCGACGGTGAGTCGAACCCGGGTCGGGTTCAGAGTCTCGACGGCGCTCTTCACGGTTTGGTCTCCTATGGGCTTGCGGTCAGGTTGTCTCCGCCAGACGTCCGCGGCCGGAACGGCCGGTCGGTCGGGCGAGACGGGCGATGGGCGATTGGGGCTGCATCTCCCGTACGGGGGTGGACGGTGAGCGTGACTCCTCGCCCTCGGGCGGCTGCCGCCTGTGTGCATGCCACAGGTACCACCGCCATCGGCCCATCCTACCGGTACCACGAAAGCAACAGGGCCCCGCCCGCCTGACGAGACCCTGCCGAAAGCGTCGGGGTGACCGGATTCGAACCGACGGCCTTCCGCTCCCAAAGCGGACGCGCTACCAAACTGCGCCACACCCCGTAGTGCCGAAAGAGAGAGTACACGCCGGTCCGGGCCCCCTCGCCGTAATATCAGCAGGCACAGGAGCGAAAGCGGTGTGCATTCGGCCGACCCGACCAGGTAGGCTGACCCCCGTCCCCGAGGCCCGCACCGGCTGAGGGGCGACGTGCCGTCAACGCACGTACGCGGGCGTAGCTCAATGGTAGAGCCCCAGTCTTCCAAACTGGCCACGCGGGTTCGATTCCCGTCGCCCGCTCCAACACGAAGGCCCCAGCTCAGCGACATGATCGCGGAGCTGGGGCCTTCGTCGTCCGTGGCACTCCCGGAGCACCGCGCCGCGGGCTCGGGTCCATGGCTCGAAGGCGACGCGACTGCCGCACCGTACGGACTGCTCCCCCGGCGCGCAGCTCATTCGGCGCCACGGGCGGTGACCGCACGAAGAGGGCCCGACCTCCCGTTCGGCGAACGTGCACGGATCCTTGGGAGAGGTCTCGGCGCACGAGGTGCGCAAGGTGGTGCAACGGTTGCCGCACTCCGCGGCAACCTGCCGACGGGCACATGCCAGAGAGCGGTCGTACGCACAGCCGCGAAGACGCTCTTCGCACCGGGTCCGCGGAACCGGACGTCGCGAGGACGACCCGGGTGGCGTTCGTGGCGCCGGTCTCCGGGGTCGTCGTCGATGGGGTTTGGCCGGTCAGCCCAGGTGGTGGCGGGTGACGGCGGTGGCGACGGCGAGCAGGACGGCGGCGCGCTTCGCCCCGGTCGGCCGTTCGGGAACGTTCTGCCGGTCGGGGGCGTGTTGCCCGCCGTACCGGGGAGCCGCGCCGGCGCGGCGCGGGAGCGGTGAAGTGCCCGTGCGGCACGGGAGGTTGGGAACGGCCGAGGCCCGGCCCGGGATCACAGGATCCCCGGGCCGGGCCTTCGGATGCCGCGCGGTGTGCCTCGGCGGCGCTGCCTCGGCAGGGTTCGCGTCAGCGGAGCGCGTCAGCGGTGTGCGTCAGACGCGGACACCGTGGGCGGCGAGGTACGCCACCGGGTCGATGTCGGAGCCGTACGACGGGGTGGTGCGGACCTCGAAGTGCAGGTGCGGGCCGGTGACGTTGCCGGTCGCGCCGGAGAGGCCGATGATCTGGCCGGCGGTGACGGTCTGGCCGACCGAGACCTTCAGGGCCGAGAAGTGGGCGTACTGCGAGTACTTGCCGTCGGCGTGCTTGATGACGACGTTGTTGCCGTAGGCGCCGCCCCAGCCGGCCTCGACGACGGTGCCGGCGGCG
The DNA here is from genome assembly GCF_040702125.1 of Kitasatospora sp. NPDC085895. NCBI lineage: Bacteria > Bacillati > Actinomycetota > Actinomycetes > Kitasatosporales > Streptomycetaceae > Kitasatospora > Kitasatospora sp. NPDC085895. The sequence continues at coordinate 21,184 of NZ_JBFBJY010000046.1, forward strand.
ATCGCGTGGATCGAGGTGCCGGTGCTGACGGCGAAGTCGACACCGGTGTGGTAGCCGCTGGACCAGTTGGAGCCGGCCTTGTGGTACGGGGTGCCCAGGGAGGCGGCGACCGGCGCGACGTAGCCGGAGGCAGCGGCGGCGGGCTTGGCGGCCTCGGTCTTCGGCGCGGCCGGCTTGGCGGCCTCGGTCTTCGGCGCGGCCGGCTTGGCGGCCTCGGTCTTCGGCGCGGCCGGCTTGGCGGCCTCGGTCTTCGGCGCGGCGGGCTTGGCGGCCTCGGTCTGGGGGGCGGCCGGCTTCGGCGCGGCCTGGACCGGGGTGCGCTTCTCGGAACGCGAGGCGGCGGCGTCGGACTTCTTCGTCTCGGCCTGCGGGGCGGCGGCCTGAACGGCGTGGCCGCCGACGGTCAGCTTCTGGCCCGGGAAGATCAGGTTCGGGTTGCCGCCGATGACCTGCCGGTTGTCCTGGTAGAGCTTCTTCCAGCCGCCGTCGACGTGCTGCGCGTTGGCGATCTTGGACAGGGTGTCGCCACGGACGACCTTGTAGCTGGCGTCGGCGGCCTGAGCGGCGTCGGCGGCCGGAGCGGCGGCGGGGGCCTCGGCGTGCGCGGCGGCCGGAGCGGCGGCGGCCGGAGCGGCGGCCGGGACGGCGCCGTGGGCGCTCGCGGCGGAGGCGGCGGTGACGGGGATGGCGATGGCGGCGGCGGCCACACCGGTGGCGACGGCGACGCGGGACAGACGGGTGCCCAGAACGGACATGGGGGTGTTCCTCTCCGACGCCTGCGAGGTGAGCTGTCGGGTTCGGGCGGGGAGTTCGCCCGGTCGCGGAAATGACGCGACTTCACCCCAAGCCGTCCCGGATCACCGGGTGCGGCACTTACCTTGGGTCCCCCGCTCCTGCCGTGCACGGAAGGGTGCGTGACCCCGGACGGCGGCAGGACTCGGCGTTCCGCCCGGTGGCCCGCCCGGCCGGTGTGGCCGGGCAGGCTCCGAGGAAAACCGATGGGCCCCTCCGGAGGCAAGCTCCCCGTCCCCAACGGCCCCCCGGGGCCCTCGCGGGGGTCACTCTCCGCCCGCCGTCGGTGGGCGGAGCGCAGTCGCCGCAGTGACCGTACGTGTCCGGACCATCAGCAGTCAGGCAAATCGGACACCCCGCGTGGCTGCCCGCTCGCGGCCCGGCACGGATCATGGCCCGCCCGGTGACGCTGGTCACCCGGGGGGCCGATAGCCTCGCTCCCGAACGGTGTTCGACCCCTTTTCGAGCGAGGAGCCCCGGGTGCGCGCGCAGTCCAGGCTGGATGTGATCCAGCGCAGCGTCGTCCGGGAGATGGCCCGGTTCGGTCAGCGGTTCACGGTCGAGGGCAGTGTGGTCCGCGGGCCCGGGACGACGGCCGTGGCGGTGCGGGAGCACCCGGGCGAGGGCGGCGGCGCGGGGCACGTCGACCTCGGTTTCGCCTTCGACGTGGGGCGGGCGGACGGCCCGGTGGTGTGGGACTGCACGGCGGGCCTCGGCCGGACGGAGGAGGAGCGGCTGGAGAGCGCGGTGCGGATGTGGGCGACCACCACCGCGGCCGCGGTGGTCGAGCTGCAGGAGGGCCGCGGGGCGCACGGCGACCACGTCCGCGCGGCGCGGTTGCCGGGCTGGCGGGCCGTGCAGGGGCCGGCCGCCGTCTTCGGCTTCGACAGCGAACGGCTGTCGGAGTGGCTCGCCGGCCACCGGTTGTTGCCGGAGCTCGCCGGGGTGCTGGCCCCGGAGCTGGCTCCGGACGGTGCGGAGCCGGCCGTGACAGGTGTGAAGCTGTTCCTGGGCGGCCGGGCGGGCGAGGACGTCGCCGAGGTCCGGGTCAACGGCGCGGTGTCCGAGTCCGCCTCGGCGGCGCTGCGCGCGCTCGGCTGGCCGCGCGGCGAACGGCTGTGCTGGGCACGGCTGTTCGTGCTGATGGTGCCGGAGGGCCGGCCCGTCGGGGAGGCCCCCGCGGCAGTCCGCTCCGCCCCCGTGGACGCCGGCGGCGCCCGGCCCGCCGGGGCCGTGGGGAACACCGGGATCGCCGCGCCCGCCGCGCGGCCGGGGGTGCTGGCCCGCTGGCGGCGGGCCCGGGCCGGGCGGTAGGTCCGGACGGCCGGACGGCTCACGACGGCGGTCGGCCCGGGTCTGGCGACACCCCCGGGGCGGACGGGCACGACCGGCTCGGACGCCACGGCCGGACCGGAGTCGGAACCCGGCCCGCGAGGGCGGAGTCCGTCCCGCGAAGGGGACTTCGGCCCATCGGAACGGACCACCGGAGCGGAGTTCGCCCGCCGGGGGCGGAGTCCGGCCCGCGGGAGGGGTCAGCTCGCGACGGAGGAGATGGTCTTCGCCAGCTGGTTGAGGAAGTCCTGGATCGGCCGGGCGGCCGTGGACTGGCTCACCATGAAGCCGAAGAGTGCCGCGATGATGGCGTGGCTGGTCTTCAGCTGCTTGTTGCGGATGAAGATGACGACGATGACGCCGAACAGGAACAGCGCGGAGACGGAGAAGGCCACCCGGACTCACTTCCTCAATCTGTGGCGGGGGTTCGTGCTGGAACCCCGTGTCGGAACCGGACCGCGGCCTGCGCCGACCGTCCCTGGCACGAGTCGACCGATCCCGCCGCCGTGGAGGCGTCCGCGGCGCCGGTGACGCCTGCTGTCTGCCGCACCTCTCGCCCCCCGTCCCCCGAGCATCGACCAGCCCACCCGGACTCAGTGTGGTCGTTCGTGCTGCCTGCGTAAAGGACTAGCCGGGAGCCCGGAGCGAAGATCCTGCCATGTGAGACGAATTTCCGCCGACCGAGACGATAGCCGATGTCTCCTGACGAACCGTCGGCGGGGGCGGGGTGGAACGCGCCGGAACGGCCGATCGACAGGCCCGGGGCCCGCGGTCCGCAGGTGAAGAGGTTGTCAGGATTGGCCGAAGATCACTCCCGGGGGTTGACAGGCGCTACTGCCGCCCCACCAGCAGCACGGCGCGGTCGTCGTTGACGTCCTTGGCGACGGTCTCGATGAGGCGGCCCGCGGCGCCGCGGAAGCCGTTGACGACGAGTCGGTCGGCCTCGCCCATCAGCCGGTCCATGCCCTCGGCGAGGTCGCGGCCGGGGATCTCGACCATGCCGTCGGTGCACAGCATCAGCACGTCCCCGCTGTCGAGCCGGCCGCGCAGGCCCTCGAACTTGGCGCCGTCGTAGATGCCGAGCAGCGGGCCCTCCTCGGACTCCTTGGCCTCCCAGGCGCCGGTGCCGCCGTGCCGCTGCATGCCGGGCAGGTGGCCGGCGGAGAGCAGTTCGTACTGGCCGGTGTCGAGGTCGAGCACCAGGTGGACGGCGGTGGCGAAGCCCTCCTCCCACTCCTGGCGCAGCAGGTAGCCGTTGGCGGCGGGCAGGAAGTCGTGCGCGGGCAGCGAGCCGAGCAGTCCGCCGAAGGCGCCGGAGAGCAGCAGGGCGCGGCTGCCGGCGTCCATGCCCTTGCCGGAGACGTCGGCGAGGACGACCTCCAGGGTGCGGCCGCCGGGGCCGGTGCGGGCGGCGACCACGAAGTCGCCGGAGAAGGACTGGCCGCCGGCGGGGCGCAGCGCCATGTCCGCGGACCAACCCTCGGGCAGCCGGGGCAGCTGGCTCTGCACCCGGAGCCGTTCGCGGAGGTCGAAGAGCATGGTGCCGCCGCCCCGCCAGGGCACGCCGACCCGGCTGCGGAACTGGGCGAGCAGCAGGCCGGCGACGCCGACCGCGCCGACGACCAGGGCGGCGCCGGGGGTGACGCCGTAGACGTAGGCGTCGGGGTTGTCGCTGGCGACGCGTTCGCCGGTGTGGATGAGAGATTCGGTGGAGAGGCCGACCGCGGCGGCGGCGTAGAGCAGGACGAGGGTGCCGGGGCGCAGCAGCAGGGAGCCGGCGAGGACGGGGAGCACCAGGGAGGTGGGCGGCACCCAGGCCGGGATCCAGAGGTTGAGGACGACGAGCAGCGGGACGGCGGCGAGGAAGAGCGCGAAGGCGAGCCAGTCGGGGGCGGCGCCGCGGAAGTAGTCGACGCCGGTTCGGCGCACGGTGCGTCGGGCCCGGCGGAGCCTCGTGCGCAACCGGGCCGTCACGGGCTCCCTGGCCGCGCTCGCGGTGGGGCCCGTCGCAGTCGTCCGGGGCGGGGTGCCCTGCGTGCTGCCAGCCATGGGGTCCGACCTTATCCACGGTTGCGGGTCGGCGTCGACGCCTGCGCCGGGGCTGCGCGGGCGCCCGGGTGTTCTGCGGCGGGTTTCGGCCGGGTGGCGGGAGTGCGCCGTCGTCCGCACTCCGGGGGCGCATGCCGTCGTCCGGGCGCCGGTGGTGACGGCGCGACGGTAAGTCGGTCGCACACGGCCGGCGCCGGGTGCGAGGGTGGGCGGCATGACGACAGGTGACACCGGCGCGCTGACGGTCCGTCCGCTCGCCGCGGAGGAGTGGGACGGCTGGTACCGCCGGTTGGAGGTCGCGTTCGGCGGTGAGGAGGAGTCGGCCGAGGAGCGGGAGCTGTACCGCTCGCTGACCGAGGTCGGGCGTTCCCTGGTGGTGTGCGACGGTGCGGAGCCGGTCGGCGGCGGCGGTGCGTTCAGTTTCCGGATGGCGGTGCCCGGCGGGGCGGTGCTGCCGGTGGCGGGCGTCACCATGGTCGGCGTGCTGCCCACCCACCGCCGGCGGGGCGGGCTGACGGCGCTGATGCGGAGGCTGCTGGACGACGTGCGGGCCGCACGGGAGCCGCTGGCGGCGCTGACCGCCTCGGAGCCGGGCATCTACGGCCGGTTCGGGTTCGGGCGGGCCACCTGGCGGATGGCGGTGAAGGTGCCCTGCCACCGGGTGTCGCTGCCGGTGGCGGAGAACCCGGCGCTGCGGTTGCGGCTGGCCGACCCGGTGGAGGCCTCGCCGGCCTGCGAGGAGCTGTACGCCGCGCTGGTGCCGGGGCGTCCGGGCCGGCTGGAGCGGAGCCCCGGCTGGGAGCGGCACCCGCTGCTGGACGTGCCGTCCTCGCGGGGCGGCTTCTCGCCGCGGCAGTGCGTGCTCGCGGAGGACGCCGGGAGCGGCCGGCTGCTCGGCTACGCCCGCTACTCGGCGAAGGTGGACTGGTCGGCGGCGGACAACGCGGCGGGCCGGGTGAAGGTGCGGGACGTCGAGGCGCTGACGCCGGCGGTGTACGCGCGGCTGTGGCGCTTCCTGCTGGACCTGGACCTGGTGGACACGGTGGAGGCGGGGAACCTGCCGGTGGACGATCCGCTGCTGCACCTGGTGTCGGACGTGCGCCGGCTGGAGCCGCGGCTGAGCGACGCGCTGCACCTGCGGCTGGTGGACGTCGGGGCGGCGCTGGAGTCGCGGGGCTACGCGCAGCCGCTGGACGTGGTGCTGGAGGTGGCGGACGGCTTCTGTCCGTGGAACGCGGGCCGCTGGCGGCTGCGCAGTGCCGGTCCTGGCCGGGCGACGAGCTGTGTCCGCACCGGGGCGCCGGCCGATCTGGCGCTGGACGTCCGGGAGCTGGGGTGCGCCTACCTCGGCGGGGAGACGCTGGCGGCGCTGGCCCGGGCGGGTCTGGTCACCGAGCTGCGGGAGGGGGCGCTGGCGCAGGCGTCGCGGGCGTTCGCCTCGGACGTGGCGCCCTGGCTGCCGCACGGGTTCTGACGGCCCGTGCGGCCCAGGCGTCTCGGAGGGGTCGGTCAGCCCTGGGGGTGGTGGGCCGGGATCGGCGGGAGCTCGCCGGTGGTCTCGTACTCGCTCAGCATCTCGATCCGGCGGGTGTGCCGGGCCTCGCCGCTGTACGGGGTGTTGAGGAAGATCTCGACGAACTTGGTGGCCTCGTCGAGGGTGTGCATGCGGCCGCCGACGGAGATGACGTTGGCGTTGTTGTGCTCGCGGCCGAGGGCGGCGGTCTGCTCGCTCCAGGCGAGCGCGGCGCGGACGCCCTTGACCTTGTTGGCGGCGATCGCCTCGCCGTTGCCGGAGCCGCCGATGACGACGCCGAGGGCCTCGGGGTCGGCGGCGGTGCGCTCGGCGGCGCGCAGGCAGAACGGCGGGTAGTCGTCCTCGGCGTCGTAGATGTGCGGGCCGCAGTCGACCGGCTCGTGGCCGGCCCCCTTCAGCCACTCGACGAGGTGGTTCTTCAGTTCGTATCCGGCATGGTCGGAGCCCAGGTACACGCGCATGACCATGAGTGTGGCATGCGCGTGCACCGGCCCGCGGGAGGGGGCGGGCGCGGGCCCCCGCGCCCCGGTCAGCGGGTGCGGCCGAGGAGCTTCCAGGCGAGCGGCAGGGCGCCCATGGCGAGGACGGCCTTGAGGGCGTCGCCGACCAGGTAGGGGTAGAGGCCGAGGTCGGCCGCCTTCGCGAGCGGGACGTGCAGGGCGGCGGCGAGGTAGGGCACGCCGACGGCGTAGATCGCGAGGTTGCCGAGGACCATGGCGCCGGCGGTGCGCAGCGGGCTGCGGTCGGCGCCGCGGCGGGCGAGCGCGCCGGTGAGGCCGGCGGCGAGGACGAATCCGAGGACGTAGCCGAGGCTGGGCATCGTCCAGCCGGAGGCGCCCTCGGCGAACCAGGGCAGGCCGGCCGTGCCGGCGAGCAGGTAGAGGCCGAGGGAGGCCGTGCCGCGGCGGGCGCCGAGGGCGGTGCCGACGAGCAGGGCGGCGAAGGTCTGGCCGGTGACGGGGACGGGCGAGCCGGGCACCGGGACGGACAGCTGGGCGGCGAGGCCGGTGAGGGCGGCGCCACCGGCGACGAGGGCGAGTTCGCGCACCTGGCCGCCGAGGCGGGTGGTGGCGCGGGGCAGCAGGTCGGCGAGAACGGGGGTGCCGGTGATCGGCGCGGCCGTGGCCATCGGGAGGGCTCCGCATCTGCTCGATGATCAGTGAACAGTTGTGAACCTACGCGCAGGTGTGCGAACCGACGGCGCCGTCCCCGACAAAGCGTCAGGCCCGGGTTTTGTGGGGTCCCGCCTGCGGCACTGCGCCGGCGCTCCGGCGCTACGGTGAGACGTCGGGCACGCAGCGTCACGGGAGTGTCCGAATTGCGGTCTCTCGCCGGGATTTCTTGGCGCGTCCATCCGGCCTGCCGAATAGTGGACAACTCGTTCCGATATCCGACGAACTCTGGATGCGCCGATGACGACCACCCCCACGCCCACCCTGGAGCGGCCGGCCACCGAGCCCGCCGCCGAGGGCACGCTGGCCGCGGGCCTCAAGCCTCGCCATCTGTCCATGATCGCGCTCGGCGGCGTGATCGGTGCCGGCCTCTTCGTCGGCTCCGGCGCCGGCATCGCGGCCGCCGGCCCGGCGATCATCCTGGCGTTCGCCATCTCCGGCGTCCTCGTCATGCTGGTGATGCGGATGCTCGGCGAGATGTCCGCCGCCCGCCCGTCCAGCGGTTCCTTCTCGGTGCACGCGGAACGGGAGATCGGGCCGTGGGCCGGCCTGACCGTCGGCTGGATGTTCTGGACGCTGCTGTGCGTCGGTGTCGCGGCGGAGGCGATCGGCGCCTCGCACGTGATGCAGGGCTGGTTCCCCGGGGTGCCGCTGTGGGTGTGGGTGGCCGTCTTCATGGCCTTCTTCTGCGCCAGCAACCTGGCGGCGGTGAAGAACTTCGGCGAGTTCGAGTTCTGGTTCGCCGCGATCAAGGTCACCGCGATCGCCGCGTTCCTGGTGATCGGCGTCCTGGCCATCGCCGGTGTGCTGCCCGGCACCGACTCCCCCGGCGCCGCCAACCTGACCGGCCACGGCGGCTTCCTGCCGAACGGCACCACCGGCCTGGTCACCGGCCTGCTGGCCTCCGTCTTCGCGTACGGCGGCCTGGAGACCGTGACCATCGCCGCCGCCGAGTCCAAGGACCCCCGGCGCAGCGTGGCGGGCGCGGTGCGCACCGCGATGTGGCGGATCGCGCTGTTCTACGTCGGGTCGATGGTCGTGATCGTCACCCTCGTCCCGTGGAACGACTCCTCGATGCTGAGCCCCGGCCCGTACGTGGCGGTGCTGAACAGCCTGGGCATCCCGGGCGCCGGCCAGGTCATGAACGTCGTCGTGCTGATCGCGCTGCTGTCCGCGATGAACGCCAACATCTACGGCTCCTCCCGCATGGCGTACTCGCTGGTGCAGCGCGGCCAGGGCCCGAAGGCGCTGGCGAAGATCGGCGGCGGGGTGCCGCGCCGGGCCGTGCTGGCCTCCTCCGGCTTCGGCTTCCTGGCGGTGCTGCTGAGCTACTGGTGGCCGGAGACCGTCTTCACCTGGCTGCTGAACATGGTCGGCGCCTCGGTGCTGGTGGTCTGGGCGTTCATCGCGGTGGCGCAGCTGCGGATGCGGCGGCGGCTGGAGCGCGAGGCGCCGGAGCAGCTGTCGGTGCGGATGTGGGCCTTCCCGTACCTGACCTGGGTGGCGCTGGCCGGCATCCTGGGCGTGCTGGCGCTGATGCTGCTGGACGAGAGCAACCGGATCCAGCTGTACTTCACCGGCGGTCTGGCGGTCGTGCTGGCCGTGGCCGGCTGGCTGAAGCAGAAGCGGGCCGTGACGGCCTAGGGCACGGATACGGCGGAGGGGCGCGGGAGAACCCGCGCCCCTCCGTCGTGCTCCCCGCCGGGGTCCTTACTCGAAGGACGGGCCGGCGGTGCGGGTGCGCTTGATCTCGTAGAAGCCCGGGGTGGCGGCGACGAGCAGGGTGCCGTCCCACAGTCGGGCGGCGGCCTCGCCGCGCGGGGTGGGGGTGACCACCGGGCCGAAGAAGGCGATCCGGTCGCCGTCCGGTCCGTCGACGGCGATCACCGGGGTGCCGACGTCCTCGCCGACCAGCGAGATGCCCTCGCGGTGCGAGGCGCGCAGGGCGTCGTCGTGGGCGTCGGTGTCGGCGGCGTCGGCGAGCTCGACCGGCAGGCCGGCGGCCTCCAGGGCGGCCTCGATGGTGGCCCGCTCGTTCGGCAGGCCCTGGTTGTGGAAGCGCAGGCCGAGCTCGGTGTAGAGCGGGCCGAGCACCTTGTCGCCGTGCGCCTGGGCTGCGGCGATCAGCACGCGCACCGGGCCCCAGCCCTTCGCGAGCAGTTCCTTGTACTTCTCGGGCAGCTCGTCCCGGCCCTCGTTGAGCACGGACAGGCTCATCACGTGCCAGCGGGTGTCCACCGGGCGCAGCTGCTCGACCTCCAGCATCCAGCGGGAGGTCATCCAGGCCCAGGGGCAGATCGGGTCGAACCAGAAGTCGGCGATCTTGCGGGAGTCGGCAGTCGTCACGGACGGCGTCCTTCGGTCGGCGTTCGGGTGCATGGGTGTGTCCCGCGGTGCCAACCGCGCGGCGGCCCGGTTGATTCCGTGCGCACCGCCCGGTGCTGTGCCGGGGCGGCGCGGGCGGCGCGTGAAAGGATGCCCCCGGCCGGGCCCACCGGCGCGGCCGTGCAGTTTTCCTCACAGCGTGCGATCCGGACAAAGGAGTACCGCCGTGCCGGGCAAGAACCTGAGCCGCGAAGAAGCCCAGCAGCGGGCCGAGTTGATCCAGGTGGAGGGCTACCGCGTCCAGCTGGACGTCACCTCCGCGCCCGACCCGGCGGTCGACGTCTTCCGCTCCACCACGACCCTGGCGTTCCGCTGCTCCGCGCCGGGCTCGGACACCTTCGTGGACCTGCTGGCGCCGGCCGTCCGCTCGGTGGTGCTGAACGGCCGGGCGCTGGACCCGGCCGAGGTGTTCGACGGCGCCCGGGTGGCGCTGCCGGGCCTGGCCGCGCAGAACGAGCTGGTCGTGGAGGCGGACTGCGCGTACAGCCGCACCGGCGAGGGCCTGCACCGGTTCGTCGACCCGGCGGACGGCGAGACCTACCTGTACACCCACTTCGAGCCGGCCGACGCCCGCCGGGTGTTCGCGAACTTCGAGCAGCCGGACCTCAAGGCCCCGTTCTCCTTCACCGTGACCGCTCCGGCGGCCTGGGACGTGTACGCCAACGCGGTGCACGAGGAGGTCACCGCGGACGGCAGCGGCAGCCGGACGTGGCGGTTCGTCCCGACGAAGCCGATCTCGACGTACCTGACGGCGGTGGTCGCCGGGCCGTACCACGTGGCGCGCGACCACTATTCCCGCACCCTGCCGGACGGCACCCGGCTGGAGATCCCGCTCGCCGCGACCTGCCGCCGCTCGCTGGCGCCGTACTTCGACTCGGACGAGATCTTCACCGTCACCAAGCAGGGCCTGGACTTCTTCCACGACGAGTTCGACTACCCCTACCCCTTCGGCAAGTACGACCAGTGCTTCGTCCCGGAGTACAACATCGGCGCGATGGAGAACCCGGGCTGCGTGACCTTCCGCGAGGAGTTCGTCTTCCGCTCGAAGGTGACCGAGGCGGCGTACGAGGGCCGGGCCAACGTGGTGCTGCACGAGATGGCCCACATGTGGTTCGGCGACCTGGTCACCATGAAGTGGTGGGACGACCTGTGGCTGAAGGAGTCCTTCGCGGACTTCATGGGCTCGTTCTCGCAGGTCGAGGCGACCCGGTACCGGGCGGTGTGGATCACCTTCGCGAACCGCCGCAAGGCCTGGGCGTACCGGCAGGACCAGTTCCCGACGACCCACCCGATCACGGCGGACATCCGGGACCTGGAGGACGCCAAGCTCAACTTCGACGGCATCACCTACGCCAAGGGCGCCTCGGTGCTCAAGCAGCTGGTGGCGTACGTCGGCCGCGAGCCCTTCCTGGCCGGCGCCCGCGCCTACTTCAAGCGGCACGCGTACGGCAACACCGTGCTCACCGACCTGCTGGATGCCCTGGAGGAGACCAGCGGCCGCGACCTGACCGCCTGGTCGGCCGCCTGGCTGCAGACCTCCGGGGTGAACACCCTGGCCCCGCAGCTCACCGTGGACGCCGACGGCCGGATCACCGAGCTCGCCGTCGTCCAGGACGGCGGCGTGCTGCGCCCGCACCGGATCGCCGTCGGCCTGTACGACCGGGACGAGACCGGGGCGCTGGTGCGCACCGCGCGGATCGAACTCGACGTGACCGGCGGCCGCACGGTGGTCGCCGACGCCGTCGGGCTGCACCGGCCGGCCCTGGTGCTGGTCAACGACGACGACCTGACGTACTGCAAGGTCCGCTTCGACGAGGGCTCGCTGGCGACGCTGCGCGCCGCCCTCGGTGACGTCCGGGACGACCTGGCCCGGGCGCTGGCCTGGTCCGCGGTGTGGAACCTGACCCGCGACGGGCTGATGCCTGCCCGCGACTACCTGGCGCTGGTGCTGGACTTCGCCGGCCGGGAGTCCGAGATCGGGGTGCTGCAGTCGCTGCACCTGCAGGCGCAGACCGCGCTCGACCTGTACGCCGACCCCGAGTGGCGCGAGGAGGGCGGCCGGCTGCTCGCCGAGTGCGCCGTCCGCGAGCTGCGCGCGGCCGTGCCGGGCAGCGACCACCAGCTGGCCTGGGCGCGCTTCACCGCCGCGGCGGCGCACGGCCCCGAGCAGCTGCGGCTGGTCCGCGGCCTGCTGGAGGGCACCGCCCGGATCGACGGTCTGGACGTCGACCAGGAGCTGCGGTGGTCGCTCTGGCTGGCGCTCGCCGCGGCCGGCGCCGCGACCGGCGAGGAGATGGAGCAGGAGCTGCAACGGGACAACACCGCGAGCGGCCGCCGCCAGCTCACCCAGTGCCTCGCAGCGCTGCCCACGCCCGGCGCCAAGGCCGCCGCCTGGACGGCCGTCGTGGACTCCGACGAGCTGCCGAACGCCCTGGTGGAGGCCCAGATCGCGGGCTTCGCGCAGGCCGGTCAGCGGGAGCTGACGGCGCCGTACACCGAGCCGTACTTCGCGATGCTGGAGGACGTCTGGAAGCAGCGGTCGATCGAGATCGCGATGCGGATCGTCGGCGGCTTCTTCCCGAAGTACCAGACCGGGCGGAAGACCCTGGACGCGGCGGACGCCTGGCTGTCCGAGCACGAGGGGGCGGCGCCGGCGCTGCGGCGCCTGGTGGTCGAGTGCCGTGACGACCTGGCCCGGGCCCTGCGGGCGCAGGCCTGCGACCGGGGCTGACCCGGGGGACGACGAGGGGCGCGGGGATCCGCGCGGCGGGACGGCACATGCGGTGCCCTTCCGACCCGCGCGGTTCCCCGCGCCCCTGTTGTCGCCGCCCCTGTGCCCCGGGCGCCGCCGCTACTTGAGCGTGGCCGAGGTGAGGCCTGCCTGGACCTGGCGCTGGAAGGAGAGGTAGACCACCAGCACGGGCAGCATGGCGATCGTCATGCCGGCGAACAGGGCCGGGGCGTCGCTCTTGTAGCCGGACTGGAAGGCGAGGTTGACCAGGCCCTGGGCGAGCATCGAGTGGTCGGCCTCGCCGGCGGTGGTGGGCTGCATCAGGGTCACCGGCAGGATGTACTGGTTCCACTGGCCGAGCACGTTGAAGATGCCGACGCTGATCAGGCCGGGCTTGGCCATCGGCACCATGATCCGGAAGAACGCCCGGGTGTGCGAGCAGCCGTCCAGCATGGCCGCCTCGTGCACGGCGGTCGGCAGGGTGCGGAAGAACGAGTACATGAAGAAGACGGTGAACGGCAGCGAGAACGCGACGTACACCAGGATCAGGCCGAGGTAGCTGTTGAGGCCGAGCAGCGGGCTGACCTCGCCCAGGTTGCGGACCATGAAGAACAGCGGCACCAGGGCCAGGTACACCGGGAACATCGCGCCGGCGACGAACAGGTAGTAGATGACCTTGTTGCCCCTGAACTCGTAGCGGGCCAGCACGTAGGCGGCCATCGAGCCCAGCAGCATCGTCAGCGTCAGCGAGCCCGACAGGACGATCAGGGTGTTGACGAAGAATCCGCCGATGCCCTTCTCCCAGGCGCGCCCGAAGGCGTCGAACTTGAAGGTGTCGGGCCAGCTCCAGGCGGAGCCGTTGATCTGGGCGTCGGTCTTGAAGGAGCCGAGGACGACCCAGGCCAGCGGCAGGACGATCATCACGGCCCACAGGGCGAGGAAGCCGTGCGAGAAGACGTTCAGCACGCCGCCGCCTTCGGCGAAGCGCTGCGGGCGGTCGGTGGGCCGGCCGCCGGTGCGCTGGCCGGGGAGGCTCGCGGCCTTGTCGAGAGTGCTCATGTCGCCGTCCCCGCTCAGTACTCGATCTTGTCGCGCTTGGTGACCCAGAGCGAGACGATGGTCAGGATCAGCGTGAAGAAGAAGATCACCACGCCCATGGCGCAGGCGTAGCCCGCCTCGCCGTTGCGCAGGAAGCTGCGCATCAGGTACGTGGAGATCAGCTCGCTGTGGTGGTCGGGACCGCCGCCGAAGTAGGCGCCCGGGGTGATGCTGGAGACGAGGGCGAAGGCGTCCATCGCGACGATCGCCAGGTACACCCAGGCGGTCTGCACGGTCTCCCAGAGCAGCGGCAGGGTGATCCGGAAGAAGGTCTGGGCGCGCTTGGCGCCGTCCAGCAGGGCGGCCTCGTAGATGTCCTTGGGGATGGACTGCATCGCCGCGGAGAACAGCACCAGGTAGAAGCCGACGCCGGACCAGACGAGGACGGCGAGCACGCACCAGAGCACCATGTCCGGGTTGGACAGGAACTGCACCGGGTCGTTCGCCGAGGCCAGGCCGAGCTTGATCAGGATGCCGTTGGCGAGGCCGCTGCCGTCGGTGCGGTAGACGGCGCCCCACAACACGGCGAGGATCGCGATCGACAGGACCTGCGGGAAGAAGAAGACCACCTTGTAGAAGCCGGCGCCGCGGACGCCCTGGACGCCGCCGGTGCCGGTCTTCCCGCCGACGTTGAGCATGAAGGCGAAGAAGAGCGCGATCAGTATCGTCACGATCGGCAGCAGGACCAGCAGCAGCAGGTTGTGCCACAGCGCCCCGCCGAAGACCTCGTCATCGAGGAGTCTCGTGTAGTTGTCCAGGCCGATGAAATTCATCTCCTGGCTCGCCCCGGACCAGTCGGTCAGGGAGTATCCGAAGGTCTGTGCGTACGGCCAGAGCACCAGGCCGACGTACAGCACGATCGGGAGGAAGAGGAACCCCACGATGAAGGGGTACTTGCCGTGACGCATGCGGTCACTTCTCCTGTCCGTCAGGCGGGCGCACCGGGGGCGGTTCGGGCCCCCGGTGCGCTGTTCGAGTCCGACCGGTCAGGCGGTCTTGTTCTTGGCGGCCGACTCCTTGGCGCGCTTGATCCACTCCGCGGGAGTGATGCGCTTGGCCATGAGCTCGCCCGAGGCGTTCTGCAGGTCCTCGTCGAACTTGGAGGCGGTGTTCGGGTACTGGAAGTTGAAGGTGTTGGTGGCGGCCGCCTTCAGTGCGACCACGGTCGAGGCCGTGCCGGGCTTCAGCTGCACCTCGGGGCCGACGCCGTCCTTGAGGCAGGTGAGGCTGTTGGCGGTCTGGGCGAACTTGCCCGAGGCCTCCTTGGTCAGCATGATGCGCAGCAGCTCCAGGCCGCCGGCCACGTTCTTGGCCTTGGCCGGGACGATGAAGGGCTCGCCGGCGCCGGCGCGGATGGCCTCGAAGGGCAGCTTGTCGCCGGGCAGCGACGGGATCGGCAGGAACTTCATGTCGAAGTCGGCCGGGGTGGTCGGCAGCTGCTCGTTCTCCAGCCAGGAGCCGGAGGGGATGAACGCGGCCTTGTACTGGTTCCAGGCGGTCTGCGACTCGGTGTGGGTCATGCCGTTGGTGCCGGGCAGCAGGAAGTCCTTGTCGACGACCTGGAAGAACGACTCGACGGCGGTCTTCACGGCCGGGTCGTCCCAGGCGGCGGCGTCGAGGCTGTCGATCCGCTTCATGAGGTCCAGGCCGCCCTGCTTGGCGATCATGTCCATCATGACGACGTTGATGTAGTACGGGTACTTGCCCTGGTGGGCGAGCGGGGCGATGCCCTTGGCCTTGATCTTGCCGCAGAGGTCGATGAACTCGGCCCAGGTCTTCGGCGCCGTCCAGCCGTTGTCCTTGAAGAGCTTGCCGGAGTACCAGAAGCCCCAGACGGTGTAGACGTAGGACAGGTTGTAGACCTTGCCCTTGACGGTGCCGGACTCGATGGTGCCGGGCATCAGGACGTCACGGATCTTCTTCGACGGGTCGTCGATGTAGGGCGCGTCCAGCAGCGGGGCGAGGTCGGTGAGCTGGCCGGAGTCGGCGAGGACGTCGAGCTTCATCTGCTTGGCGCCCGAGTCGTCGATGACGTCCGGCGGGGAGCCGGCGTTGAAGCGCGGCTGGAGCTTGCCGGTGACGTCCTTGTCGGCCTGGTGGTTGATCTTCGCGCCGGGGTAGCTCTTGGAGTAGATCTCCTCGAACCGCTTGGCGTACTCGTTGCCGTAGCCTCCGTCGAAGATGAAGACCTCGAGGCCCTCGCCGTCCTTGACGCCGAACGGGTTCTTCGCGTCGGTCAGGTTGTAGCCCGCGGCGCCCTTGGCGCCCTTGTCGCTGCTGCCGCCGGTGCCGCCGGCACACGCGGTGAGCAGGGAGCCGCCGGTCGCAGCGAGCACGGCGATGCCGGCGGCGCGCTTGAAGATGTCCCGGCGGTTGTACTCGGTTGCAGAGCCCATGAAGTGTGCCCCTAGCCCCTCGATGTCCAAGAAGATGGTGATGCCGCGGGGTATGACGAGATGTCAATTCCCGGTCTTTCAGGCCCGCCTAGCGGCAACTGCGCCGGTCAGAGGCGTGCGGTCGATGCGCACAGGTATAGTCCACTGTTCACCCTCCGGCAATAGTCGGGCCGCTGGATGGGTCAGGTTGGGAGTCAAAGCGTTGCGGGCGGTGCAGCATGTGCAATGCGCAGGGAGCCTGCCCATTGCGGCCGCCCGACCGGTACCGAGAAGGTAGCGCGTTCTTGCGCGTTTGAACATGGAAACGCGCAGCTTCGCGCATCAACGAACCGAAATCGTGATGCCCGAAACTGCGCGTCCGGCACGGCCGGATGCCGGCCGTCACCCCCGGCCGTCGCCCCCGGCAGCTACCTCCCCACCGTCACCTGCCGCCCGTCACCTCCGCAGGCCGGCGTCCAGGGCGGCGACCAGCGTCCCCTGGCTGTCGTCGTTGTCCAGCGACCACGCCATCACACCACCGAGGCCGTTCACGGCGACGTAGCGCGCCTTGCGGGTCAGCAGATCGGGTGTGTCGTACGTCCAGAACTCGGTGCCGTCGTACTTCCAGGTCGCGCCGTGCCGCCGGTCCTCGTGGACGGTGCCCGGCAGGTCCTTGATCCGGTTCCAGGGCAGGTTGCCGCCCTGGGCGAGACCGGTGGCGCTCTGGTACAAGCCGGCCCGGCCGCCGTCCGGCACGCCCGTCCAGCCGTAGCCGTAGAACGGCACGCCGAGCACCGCCTTGGCCGCGGGCAGGCCCTTGGCGAGGTAGTGCCGCACCACCCGGTCCGCGCTGTAGCCGGCGTTCGCCGGGGACGGGTCGGCCGGGTCCGAGTAGAGGTTGGCCTGGTGGTCGGTCGGGCCCTGGGCCTCCCAGGGGCCGTGCAGGTCGTAGGTCATGAGGTTGAGCCAGTCCACCGACTCGGCGACCTTGCGGACCTCCAGCCGGTCGGCCTTCTCCTCGCCGGCCGGGACGGCGGCGGTCAGCAGGTAGTGCGCGTGCCGCTGCCGGCCGAGCGCGTCCAGCTGGCGGCGGAACTCCTGCATCAGCAGGGCGTGGTTCCGGCCGTCCTCCGGGCGGACGACGTTGCCGGCGTCGCCCCCGCCGCCGGGGTACTCCCAGTCGATGTCGATGCCGTCGAAGACGCCGACGCCCGCACCCGCGCCGCCCTCGGCGGAGCCGAGCTGCGGCAGGTCGCCCCTGAGGTAGAGGTCGATGCAGGAGGAGACGAACTTCTTGCGGGCGGCGTCCGTGGCGGCGGCGTCCGAGAAGTACTTGGACCAGGTCCAGCCGCCGAGCGAGATCACCGCGCGCAGCTGCGGGTTCTTCGCCTTGAGCTTGCGCAGCTGGTTGAAGTTGCCCTTCAGCGGCTGCTCGGCGGTGTCGGCGACGCCGTCCACCGACTCCTCGGCGCCGACCGGGCGCTGGTAGTCGGCCCAGGCGTCGCCGACACCGGCGGCGTTGGCCTCGAAGCAGGTGCCGTCGGCGGAGACGTTGCCGAAGGCGTAGTTGAGGACGGTGAGCTTTCCGGCCTGGCCGGAGTCCTGCACCTTCTTGGCGGAGTAGCCGCCGTAGATGCCCCACTGGGTGAAGTAGCCGACCCGCTCGCCCTTGAGGCGGGGGCCGTGGTCGTGGGCCCGGGCCGCGGTGGGTGCGGCAAGTGCGGCGGCGACCGCCATCGCGAGGACTGCGGAGGTGCGTCTGGGCATGCCGTGGCCTTCTCTGAATCGGCGTCAATTGGTCTGAACCAAGCCGAGACAGAGGTTTAGTCCACTGGGGTCGGTACGCACAAGGGGGCGGCCACGGACGGGTGTTGGCGCGGTGCGCCGCCACCGCGCGCCGGAACGCCTCCCGGAGCCGGGAGGCGAGCGCCGGCAGGCCGTCCCCGAAAAGCCCGGCGAGGCCAGCCGGACGGCCCGTGACGGCCGGCGGTGAGGGGAGCATCGGGCCGACCACCTCCGGCCCGTCCCCGGCGGCCCAGGAGGTGTCGGCGGCCCGCAGCCGCAGCCCGGTGGCCCGGTGCCCGGACGTCCGCCGGCAGGGCCCGCCGCTCGGTGTGGACGAGGTCCCGCACGTCCGACCGCGTCGTCGCGCTTCCGGGCCACCACGGCGACGGCCGGGCCGCACCCCCCCGCACGGGGGGTGCGGCCCGGCCGCTCGCGTTCTACTGCGGGACTCAGCCGATCAGGCTGCGCAGCACGTACTGCAGGATGCCGCCGTTGCGGTAGTAGTCCGCCTCACCGGGGGTGTCGATGCGGACGACCGCGTCGAACTCCACGTCCCCCGCCTTGACCTTGACGGTCTTGGGGGTGCGGCCCTCGTTGAGCTCGGTGACGCCGGTGATGGAGAAGGTCTCCTCGCCGGTCAGGCCCAGCGTGTCGGCGGTCTGGCCCTCGGGGAACTGCAGCGGCAGGACGCCCATGCCGATCAGGTTGGAGCGGTGGATGCGCTCGTAGGACTCGGCGACGACGGCCTTCACGCCGAGCAGCGCGGTGCCCTTCGCGGCCCAGTCGCGGGACGAGCCGGAGCCGTACTCCTTGCCGGCCAGGACGACCAGCGGGGTGCCGGCGGCCTGGTAGTTCTGCGAGGCGTCGTAGATGAACGACACCGGGCCGTCGGCCTGGGTGAAGTCGCGGGTGTAGCCGCCCTCGGTGCCCGGCGCGATCTGGTTGCGCAGGCGGATGTTGGCGAAGGTGCCGCGGATCATGACCTCGTGGTTGCCACGGCGCGAGCCGTAGGAGTTGAAGTCACGCTTCTCCACACCGTGCTCGGTGAGGTACTGCGCCGCCGGGGTGCCCGGCTTGATGTTGCCGGCCGGGGAGATGTGGTCGGTGGTGACCGAGTCGCCCAGCTTGGCCAGGACGCGGGCGCCGGCGATGTCGGTCACCGGGCTCGGGGTCTTGGCCATGCCCTCGAAGTACGGGGGCTTGCGGACGTAGGTGGACTCGGCGTCCCACTCGAAGGTGTTGCCGGTCGGGACGGGGAGCGACTGCCAGCGGTGGTCGCCGGCGAAGACGTCCTGGTAGCCCTTGTCGAACATGTCCTGGTCGATGGAGCCGGCGACGACGTCGGCGACCTCCTGCTCGGAGGGCCAGATGTCGGCGAGGAAGACGTCGTTGCCGTCGGCGTCCTGGCCGAGCGCGTCACGGGTGATGTCGACGTTCATGTTGCCGGCGAGGGCGTAGGCGACCACCAGCGGCGGGGAGGCCAGGTAGTTCATCTTGACGTCGGGGTTGATCCGGCCCTCGAAGTTGCGGTTGCCGGAGAGCACCGAGACGACCGCCAGGTCGGACTCGTTGACGGCGGCCGAGACCTCCTCGGGCAGCGGGCCCGAGTTGCCGATGCAGGTGACGCAGCCGTAGCCGACCAGGTTGAAGCCCAGCTTCTCCATGTACGGGAGCAGGCCGGCCTTCTCGTAGTAGTCCATGACGACCTTGGAGCCGGGCGCCAGGGTGGTCTTGACCCAGGGCTTGACGTGCAGGCCCTTCTCCACGGCCTTCTTCGCCAGCAGGGCGGCGCCCAGCATGACGGAGGGGTTGGAGGTGTTGGTGCAGGAGGTGATCGAGGCGATCACGACCGCGCCGTTGTCGATCTCGTAGGACGAGCCGTCGGGGGCGGTGACGGCGGTCGGCTTCGAGGCCTCGGCGGAGTAGGTCGGCAGCGCCTCGGCGAACTTCTGCGCGGCCTCGGCCAGGATCACGCGGTCCTGCGGGCGCTTCGGGCCGGAGATCGACGGGACGACGGTGGAGACGTCCAGCTCCAGGTACTCGGAGTAGACCGGCTCGACCGACGGGTCGTGCCAGAGGCCCTGCTCCTTGGCGTACGCCTCGACCAGGGCGAGCTGCTGCTCGTCGCGGCCGGTGAGCTTGAGGTAGTTGATGGTCTCGGCGTCGATCGGGAAGATCGCACAGGTCGAGCCGAACTCCGGCGACATGTTGCCGATGGTGGCGCGGTTCGCCAGCGGGATCGAGGTGACGCCCTCGCCGTAGAACTCGACGAACTTGCCGACCACACCGTGCTTGCGCAGCATCTCGGTGATGGTGAGCACCAGGTCGGTGGCGGTGGTGCCGGCCGGGAGCTGGCCGTTGAGCTTGAAGCCGACCACGCGCGGGATCAGCATGGAGACCGGCTGGCCGAGCATCGCGGCCTCGGCCTCGATGCCGCCGACGCCCCAGCCGAGCACGCCGAGGCCGTTGACCATGGTGGTGTGCGAGTCGGTGCCGACGCAGGTGTCGGGGTACGCCTGGCCGTTGCGGACCATCACGGTGCGGGCCAGGTGCTCGATGTTGACCTGGTGCACGATGCCGGTGCCGGGCGGGACGACCTTGAACTCGTCGAAGGCGGTCTGGCCCCAGCGCAGGAACTGGTAGCGCTCCTTGTTGCGGCCGTACT
The DNA here is from genome assembly GCF_040702125.1 of Kitasatospora sp. NPDC085895. Classification (NCBI taxonomy): domain Bacteria; kingdom Bacillati; phylum Actinomycetota; class Actinomycetes; order Kitasatosporales; family Streptomycetaceae; genus Kitasatospora; species Kitasatospora sp. NPDC085895. The sequence continues at coordinate 41,102 of NZ_JBFBJY010000046.1, forward strand.
CGATCTCGACGTTCTGGACGAAGGCGTCCGGGGTGCCGAACTTGTCGGCGATGACGGAGTGGTCGATGACCAGCTCGGCCGGGGCCAGCGGGTTGATCTTGGAGGGGTCGCCGCCCAGCTCCTTCACGGCCTCGCGCATGGTGGCGAGGTCGACGACGCACGGCACACCGGTGAAGTCCTGCATGATCACGCGGGCCGGGGTGAACTGGATCTCCTCGGACGGCTCGGCCGTCGCGTCCCAGTTGCCCAGCGCGCGGATGTGGTCGGCGGTGATGTTCGCGCCGTCCTCGGTGCGGAGCAGGTTCTCCAGCAGGACCTTGAGGCTGTACGGCAGCCGCTCGGAACCCTCGACGGCGGAGAGCTTGAAGATCTCGTACGACTCGTCGCCCACCTGCAGCGAGCTGCGGGCGTCGAAGCTGTTCGCGGACACGACTGACTCCTTCTGGGTCCACCCGATGGTAAGGTAAGCCTTAGCTAAGCCCACCCCGCCGATGTGGAAGGCGTGCGGCTCTCGGCAACTATCTTGACGTCAAGATAAATGATAGTGCGAAGTTATCTCGATGTCGAGATAAACCATAGTGCATGGCTGCGTCCAAACTTCACCCGGCGATGCCCCTGCGCAACCGCAGCAGGTCAGCCCCTGCGGCGCGACCGCGCGAACCACAGCAGGGCCAGCACCCCGGCCACCACCAGAGCCCCCACCACGACGATCACCAGCGGCCCCGCGGAGTCCGCGGGCTCCGGGGCGATGTCCGCCAGCAGCACGGCCGTTGCGTTCACGAGAGGTCCTTTCGGTCGGACGGCGCCGCCGGGGCGAGCCTCGCCACCAGCAGCAACAGGACGGGGAACTCCAGGTAGGCGTGGTAGCTCGCCACCGCCGCGTACAGCGTCTTGCCCTGTGCCCAGTCGGTGGCGAAGAGCACGGCGAGCGCCGCCCCCGCGCCGGCGCCGAGCAGCCAGGCCCGGCCGCCCCGCAGCAGCGGCACCCGCCGTTCGAAGGCCACCGCGGCGTCCGGCGCGTGCCGCGGCAGGAACCACACCCACACCACGTAGTGCATGGTCTGCAGGAAGGCGAACACCGCCACGAAGCGCAGCCCCGCCGCGGTGTGCAGCCAGGCCGGCGGCGTGTACGCGGCCGCCAGCCGCGCCACTCCCCCGTCGGCCGGGGCCAGCACCCCGTCCAGCGCCCCGAGCAGCAGCAGTGCCGGCACGGCCAGCACCCAGCCGCACTGCACCGCCAGGAACACCGCCCGGCCGCGCGGCAGCCGCCTCGACCACTCCCACAGGAAGACCAGCGGCACCAGGTTGTGCAGGTGCGCCAGCACCACGAAGTGGTACGCCGGGAAGGACAGCGACAGCGCTGCCGCGGCCGAGAGCACCACCGCGGCCCCGGCCAGCGCGACCGGACGCCCGCGCAGCGCCTGCAGACAGGCCGCCGCCAGCAGCCCGTACGCGAGCAGGATCTCGGCGGCGTGCGGGACCGGCCCCGGTGGCAGCAGCCGGCAGACCACGATCCCGGTGATCAGCACCAGCAGCAGCCGCAGGAACCGGCCGGCCAGCACCTCCCCGAAGCGCCCCGCGACGTAGCGCAGTTCGAGCACGTTGTGCAGGATGCCGAAGGTCGCGAGACCGAGCACCGCCAGGCCGGCGGGGGCGCGCAGCGCGAACGCCAGGGCGATCGCGGCCGCCAGCACGAACCCGGCCGTCGGCAGGGCCGCGCCCGCCGTCCGCACCGCCGGCACCGCGCCGACCGCCATGCCGATCCCTCCCGGCCGTTCCGCCCGTGGCACCATCACGCCCGTGCCGTATCCCCTGGCCCTCGCGCTCACCATGCTCGTCGAAGTGCCGCTGTACACCGCGGCGCTCGCCGGCCTCGGCCGCGTCCGTCCGGCCCGGGCCGCCCTGGCGGGAGCCGCGGTGAACGGACTGACCCACCCGGTGCTCTGGTGGTCGCTCCGGCATGCCGCCGCCGGGCCCGCCGCAGCCTACTGGACGGCCTTCGCGCTCGCCGAGGCTTCGGTGTGCGCGGTCGAGGCCGTGCTGGCCGGGCTGCTGACGGCGGGCCGGGCCGCACCGGCCGTCGGCACGAACGCCCGCACCGGCACCGTCCGGCTGCCCGGGCCGCTGCTCGCGGCCGCCTCGCTCACCGCCAACGCGAGTTCGGTGCTGGTGGGGATGCTGGCGGCCCGCTGAGAGGGAGCGGAGCACCGCAGCTCCGGGGCGCGGCAGCAGGCGGGACTGCCCCGGGACGGGGACGGCTACGGTGGAGCCGAGCCGGCGGCACGACGGGACGACCGGCCGGAGCGAGAGTCCGGGGGCAGTCGAAGATGATCGTGGTGGACGCGTCCGCACTGGTGCTGGCACTGGCCGACGAGGGGGACCGCGGCCGCGCCGCCCGGGCCGAACTCGCCCGGGACGACGAGTGGGCCGCGCCCGACCACGTGCTGATCGAGGTGATGCAGTCGCTGCGCGGCCTCTACCTCGCCCGTGAACTCACCGCCGAGCAGGTCTCCGAGATCGCCGACCGGCTGCCGTCCCTGACCGTCCGGCGGGTCGACGTGAGGCCGCTGCTGGGGCGGATCTGGGCGCTCAAGGACAACCTCACCCCGGACGACGCCGCCTACGTCGCCCTCGCCGAGCAGCTCGGTGCCCCGCTGGTCACCGCTGACCTGCGGCTGATGCGGGCCAGCGGGCCGCGCTGCGAGATCCGCGGCATCCGGCCGGGCCCGGTCGCCACCCCCGGCGGCGGTGACGGCACCGGGGCCGGCGGCCGTCCGTCCGGGGGCGACCGCTCGTCCGGGTGACCCGGCGGCACGGCGCCGTGCACCGGCCGCCGCGGGCCGCCACCGTGGGGTGCTGGCCCCGCCCGGCGCCCGAGCGCCGCGGCCCGTCGAGAGGTGCGCCGATGCCCGTCCCGTTCACCACCGCGCTGCCCGCCCTCCTGCTGCTGCCCGCGCTCGGCGGGCCCGGCACGGTGGTCGAGGCGGACTTCGCGCCGGCCACGGCCTTCGTCCCGCCGGCCGCGATCAGCCACGCCCCGGACGTCGTGCCGTACGGCTCCCGCGTCCGGGTCACCGAGGCCCGGAGCGGCACCGGGACGGCCGTCGGGCTGGAACTCACCGGGATCGTCCCCGCCACCGAACTGACCGCCCACGTGCACACCGGGCAGTGCGGGGCGGACCCGGCCGCCTCCGGCCCGCACTACCAGGACGCCGTGGACCCGGTGCAGCCCCCCACCGACCCGGCCTACGCCAACGACCGCAACGAGGTCCGGCTCGCCCTGCGCACCGACGCGGCCGGGGACGGGACGGCGCGGACCGCGGTGCACTGGCGGTTCCGGCCGGGCGGGGCGCGGTCGCTGGTGCTGCACACCGTGCACGCCGAGGGCGCCCACCCGGCGGGCGCCCGGGTGGCGTGCGTGAACGTCGACTTCTGAGCGCCCCGGGGCGGGCCGGACCGCCGGCGGCGGCACGACCCGGCCCGGCCCGGCCCCGGGGTGCGGTCAGTCCCCGAGGGTGGCGACCAGCACGGCCTTGATGGTGTGCAGCCGGTTCTCCGCCTGGTCGAAGACCACCGAGTGCGCGGACTCGAAGAGCTCGTCGGTGCACTCCAGCTCGGTCATGCCGGTCTCCTCGTGCATCTGGCGGCCGATCTCGGTGCCGAGGTCGTGGTACGCGGGCAGGCAGTGCAGGAACTTGACGGCGGGGTTGCCGGTCAGCCGGACGGTGTCCATGGAGACCTGGTACGGCTTCAGCAGGGCGATCCGCTCGGCCCACACCTCCTTGGGCTCACCCATGGAGACCCAGACGTCGGTGTAGAGGAAGTCGGCGCCCGCCACGCCCTCCTCCACCGACTCGGTGACGGTGATCCGGGCGCCGGTCGTCGCGGCGAGGTCCTGGGCGGCCTTCTGCACGTCGTCGGCCGGCCAGAGCTCCCGCGGGGCCACGATCCGCACGTCCATGCCGAGCAGGGCGCCCGTCACGAGCAGCGAGTTGCCCATGTTGTTGCGGGCGTCGCCGAGGTAGGCGAGGGCGACGTCGCCGAGCGGCTTGGCGCAGTGCTCGCGGACGGTGAGCACGTCCGCGAGCATCTGGGTCGGGTGCCACTCGTCGGTCAGCCCGTTCCACACCGGGACACCGGCGTGCGCGGCCAGCTCCTCCACGATCTCCTGGCCGTGGCCGCGGTACTCGATGCCGTCGAACATCCGGCCGAGCACCCGGGCCGAGTCCCGGATGGACTCCTTGTGGCCGATCTGGGAACCCGCCGGATCGAGGTAGGTGGTGGCGGCGCCCTGGTCGTGGGCGGCCACCTCGAAGGCGCAGCGCGTCCGGGTGGAGGTCTTCTCGAAGATCAGGGCGATGTTCTTGCCCCGCAGCCGGGGCTGCTCGGTGCCGGCGTACTTGGCGGCCTTCAGCTGCGCGGCGAGGTCCACCAGGAAGCGGAACTCCTGGGGAGTGAAGTCGAGCTCCTTGAGGAAGTGCCTGTTCCGGAGGTTGAACGCCATGCCGGGCTCCTGGGTCGTCCGATGTCGAGACGGGAAGTGTATACGACTGTCGGAATTTGTATGCAGGGATGGCGCTGTGATGCGGGCGACCCGGCCCGCCCCTGCAGGTCGCGCGGGGGCGGGCCGGACGGCGTCACGGGGACGGCGGTCGCACGCACGGGCAGGTCACAGCCGCGGGTCGACCGGCTCGGACTCCAGGGCGAGCACCGCGAAGACCGGCTCGTGCACCCGCCACAGCGGCTCGCCGGCGGCCAGCCGGTCCAGCGCCTCCAGGCCGAGGGCGTACTCGCGCAGCGCCAGCGAGCGCTTGTGCCCCAGGAAGCGCTGGCGCAGCTGGTCCAGGTACTCGGTGTAGTCCGGGCCGTAGATGATCCGCAGGTACTCCCGGCCGCGCACCTTCACGCCCGGCTGCACCAGGCGCCCGCCGGCGTCGCGGACCAGCGAGGCGAGCGGCTTGACCACCATGCCCTCGCCGCCGGCCGCGGTGAGCTCCTCCCACCAGGCGATGCCGGCCGCGACGGAGGCCTCGTCCGCGGTGTCCACGACCAGGCGGCCGGTGCGCTGCAGGATCGGCTCGTCGGGATCGTCGGCCCCGACCAGCCGGTCGAGCCACCCGAAGTGCCGGTCGTGCGGCAGCACGGCGAGGTTGGCGCCCTCGGCGGCCAGCAGCTGGAACGGGGCGAGCCTGATCCCGCTGAGGCCCTCGGTCGGCCAGCAGTAGCGCCGGTACGCCGCGGTGAAGGCGTCGGCGTCGAGCGCGCGCTGCCGCTGCCGGGCCGTCAGGTCGGCGACGTCCAGGCCGCGCTCGGCGGCCCGGTCGAGCGCGGCCAGCACCTGCGGCAGGGCGGCGCCGGCCGCAGCGCCGACAGCCGCGTACTGGCGGCGCAGCAGCTCGGCCGCCTTCAGCGACCACGGCATCAGCTCGGCGTCCAGCAGCAGCCAGCCGGTGCCCAGCTCGTCGAAGAGCCCGGCCCGCTCTGCGGCGGCCCGCAGACGGGCGAGGACGGCGCCGGTCAGCTCCTCGTCGCCGAGGAAGGCGCGGCCGGTGCGCGTCCAGATCGCCCCCGGGCCGGCAAGACCGAACCGCTTCTCCAGCGCCGACCCGTCCCGGGCGACCAGGACGACCGCGCGGGAGCCCATGTGCTTCTCCTCGCAGACCACCTGCTGCACGCCGTCGTGGCGGTAGGCGAAGAACGCCTCCTCCGGGTGCTCCAGGTAGCCCTCGCGCCGGGAGGTGGCGGAGGGCGCCATGGTCGGCGGCAGGTAGGCGAGCAGCCGTGGGTCGAGGGCGAAGCGGCTCATCACCTCCAGCGCCGCGGCGGCGTTCTCCTCGCGGACGGAGACCCGCCCGTGGTACGCCGTCTCGACGATCCGCCGGCCGGCCACGTCGGCCAGGTCCAGCGGACGGCCCTCGCGGCCGCCGGGCGCGTCGGTGTGCAGCGGGCGCCGCGGGGCGTACCACTCCTGCTCGGCCGGGACGGTGACGAGCTCGCGCTCCGGGTAGCGCAGGGCGGTGAGGTGGCCGCCGAAGACGCAGCCGGTGTCCAGGCAGATGGTGTTGTTGACGAAGCTCGCCGTGGGCGTCGGGGTGTGGCCGTACACGACGAGTGCCCGGCCGCGGTACTCCTCGGCCCACGGGTAGCGGACCGGCAGACCGTACTCGTCGGTCTCGCCGGTGGTGTCGCCGTAGAGCGCGTGCGAGCGGACCCGGCCGGAGTTGCGGCCGTGGTACTTCTCGGGCAGGCCGGCGTGGCAGACCACCAGGGCACCGCCGTCCAGCAGGTAGTGGCTGACCAGGCCGCGCATGAACGCCCGGACCTCGGCCCGGAACTCCTCCGGCTCGGCGGCGAGCTGGTCGATCGACTCCTTCAGGCCGTGCGAGACGGTGACCTTGCGGCCGTCCATGTGCCGGCCGAGCTTGTTCTCGTGGTTGCCGGGCACGCAGAGGGCGTGGCCGGCCGCGACCATGCCCATCACCAGGCGCAGCACGCCCGGGGTGTCCGGGCCGCGGTCGACCAGGTCGCCGACGAAGACCGCGGTGCGGCCCTCGGGGTGGGCGGCGTCGACGGCGCGGCCGCGGTCGTCGCGGTCGATCCGGTAACCGAGGCGGACGAGCAGCGTCTCCAGCTCGGAACGACAGCCGTGGATGTCGCCGACGATGTCGAACGGGCCGGTGAGGTGCCGCAGGTCGTTGAACCGCTTCTCCGGCACGATCTCGGCGGCGGCGACCTCGGCCTCGCCGCGCAGGACGTGCACCTTGCGGAAGCCCTCGCGCTCCAGCCCCTTCATCGAGCGGCGCAGCTCGCGCTGCTGGCGCGGCAGGACGTGCGCGGGCAGCCGGCGGTCCGGGCGGTGGCTGTTGCGCTCGGCGCAGACCGAGGTCGGCACGTCCAGCACGATCGCGATGGGCAGCACGTCGTGCTCGCGGGCGAGCCTGATCAGCGCCTTGCGGGACTCCGGCTGCACGTTGGTCGCGTCGACGACGGTGAGCCGGCCGGCCGCGAGGCGCTTGCCGACGATGTAGTGGAGCACGTCGAAGGCGTCGGTGGACGCCGACTGGTCGTTCTCGTCGTCGGCGACCAGACCCCGGCAGTAGTCGGAGGAGACGACCTGGGTCGGCTGGAAGTGCCGGCGCGCGAAGGTGGACTTGCCGGAGCCGCTGGTGCCGATCAGGACGACCAGGGACACGTCGGTGACGGGCAGTCGGCGGACGGGCTGCGCGGCCTCGGCCGCGGCTGCGTCGGCAGCCGCGCCGATGATGCCGCCGGTGTCCGCCTCGGTGTCCGGGCCGGTGTCCGCGGGGCCGGCCGGCAGGCCGTCGTCGGCGGAGCCGCCGGTGGGCAGGACGTCGGAGGTCATCGGGTCACGCTCCCTTCAGGGGCATTGTCGGTGGTGGCCGTGCGGAACAGGGCGAGCTGGGTCGGCGCGCCGACCTCCTCGTCCAACGGTCCGACCGGCCGGAGGGCGACGGTGTAGCCGTAGGTGCCGGCGACCCGCTCGGCCCAGGCGGCGAACTCGGCCCGGCTCCATTCGAACCGGTGGTCGGAGTGCCGGACGTGGCCGGCCGGGAGGGTCTCCCAGCGGACGTTGTACTCGACGTTCGGGGTGGTGACGACGACGGCCTGCGGACGGGCCGCGCCGAAGACCGCGTACTCCAGGGCGGGCAGCCGGGGCAGGTCGAGGTGCTCGATCACCTCGGACAGCACGGCCGCGTCGTACCCCTTGAGCCGGGCGTCGGTGTAGGTGAGCGCGCCCTGGACCAGGCGGACCCGGGCTGCCTGGCGCTCGCTCATGCGGTCGAGCCGCAGCTTGCGCCCGGCCGCGGCCAGCGCCCGCGAGGAGACGTCCACGCCGAGCACCTCCGTCACCCTGGTGTCCTTCAGCAGTTCGCCCACCAGCTCGCCCTGGCCGCAGCCGAGATCGAGCACCCGGGCGGCGCCGGTCTCGGCCAGTGCGGCCAGGATCGCGGCACGCCGCTGGACGGCGAGCGGGACGGGCCGGTCGCCGGCGTCCGGCCCGGCCGCGGTCGACGCGAAGCCGGTCGAAGCGCCGGCGTCGGCCGCCTCGGTGCCGGGGGCCTCGGCGGCCGGGTCGTCGGCCGGCGGGTCGTCGTCGACGGCGTTGTCCAGCTCCTCGGCCTCGCTGTCGTCCGCCTCGGCGAGCCGGGCCAGGGCCAGCCGCTCCATGGCGAGCCTGGTCAGCGACCAGCGCCGGGCCAGGTAGCGGCGGGTGATCACGGCGAGCTCGGGGTGGTCGGCCAGCCAGCCCTCGCCGGCGGCGAGCAGCTTGTCGACCTCGTCGGGCGCCACCCAGTAGTGCTTGGCGCCGTCGAGCACCGGCAGCAGCACGTACAGGTGCTGCAGCGCGTCCGCCAGGCGCAGTTCACCGGTCAGCTCCACCCGGACGTAGCGGGACTCGCCCCACTCGGGGAAGGTCTCGTCCAGCGGGACCGCCACCGCATCCACCTGCCAGCCGAGCGGCTCGAACAGCCGTCGCACCATCGCCGGACCGCCGCCCTCGCCGCCGCCGGTCGCGGGGACCGCGGGGAGGTCGATGCGCAGCGGCATGACCAGCTCGGCCCGGCCGGGCAGCTTCTCGCAGACGCCCTTCATCGCCGACCGGAAGACCGTGCGCAGCGCCACCGCCAGCAGCGAGGACGCGGCGTAGGGCCGGTCGTTCACGTACTGGGCGAGGGCGAGGTCGGGCGAGCCGGACCGGCCCCGGCCGCGGCCCTGGCGGACGAGTGCGACGGGGTCGATGTCGAGGAGCAGGGCCGCCGTGCACCGCTGCTCGGTGGCCTCCGGGTAGAAGACGTGCGCCACCCCGTGCGAGGTGGAGAAGCGCTGCACCTTCTCCGGGTGCTTGTGCAGCAAGAAGCCCAGGTCAGTGGCCGGGCGGTCGGCTGTGGCCGTGGTGGAGATCGAGATGAACACCCGGTCGAGTATCGCCGACGGATGATCGGCCGGTCACCGGATTTTGCGCTGCTGCGCAAGTCCCGGGCCTGCCCGGGTGCCGGCCCGTCCCGGGGGCGGTCCGCGCGCCGGCGGGGTCGGCCGCGAGGTCGGGGGCACGCACGTCGGAAGGGGCGCGCGGGTGCCCGGTCGCGGCGTCCGCACGGTGAGCGCGTTCGGCACGGCCACCCCCGATTCGTTAACGTGCACGATGTGACTGCTGAAACCTCCTCCCTCGCACGCGGCGCCGTCGCGGCCGGCCTGGCGACGATCGCGGCCGACGGCACCGTCCTGGACACCTGGTTCCCCGCGCCCGAGCTGACGGCCGAGCCCGGCCCGGCGGGCACCGTCCGGCTGACCGCCGAGCAGGCCGAGTCCGAGCTCGGTGCCGGCGCGGCCGAGGCGCTGCGCAGCGACGCCCGCCGCGGCGTCGAGGTCGTCGCCGTGCGTACCACCATCTCCTCCCTGGACGACAAGCCGCTCGACGCGCACGACGCCTACCTGCGTCTGCACCTGCTGAGCCACCGTCTGGTCAAGCCGCACGGGCAGAACCTGGACGGCATCTTCGGTCTGCTCGCCAACGTCGCCTGGACGAGCGTCGGCCCGGTGCCGGTGGCGAACGTCGAGCAGGCCCGTCTGGCGGTCCGCGCGCAGGGCGGTCAGCTGGCCGTCTACGGCGTGGACAAGTTCCCGCGGATGACCGACTACGTCGTCCCGACGGGCGTGCGGATCGCCCACGCGGACCGCGTCCGCCTCGGCGCGCACCTCGCCGAGGGCACCACCGTGATGCACGAGGGCTTCGTCAACTTCAACGCCGGCACGCTGGGCACCTCGATGGTGGAGGGCCGGATCAGCGCCGGTGTCGTGGTCGGCGACCACAGCGACATCGGCGGCGGCGCCTCGATCATGGGCACGCTGTCCGGTGGCGGCAAGCAGGTCGTCTCGGTCGGCGAGCGCTGCCTGCTCGGTGCCAACGCCGGCATCGGCATCGCGCTGGGCAACGACTGCGTGGTGGAGGCCGGTCTGTACGTGACCGCCGGCACCCGGGTGACCACCCCGGACGGCAAGATCGCCAAGGCGGTCGAGCTGTCCGGCCAGGACAACCTGCTGTTCCGCCGCAACTCGCAGAGCGGCGCCGTCGAGGTCATCGCGCGGTCCGGCTCGTGGGGCGGGCTGAACGCGGAGCTGCACGCGCACAACTGATCTCCTGTGTTCCGGGCGGGTCCGGGCGGCGTACCTCCGTGTACGCGGCCCGGACCCGCTGCCGTTCCGCCGCAGCTCGCCGGGCGACGTCCGGTCCCGGCTCCGGGCCCTAGCCGAGGGCGGACCGGGGCCGCAAGCCGCGCTCACCCGAGGGGCTGACCCGGCGGCGGTCTTGGACCTCAACGGGTGGTCCCCGGTGACCGCCCGCGGGCGGGGGTCGTTGGACGGGCGGCGCCGGTATCGGACGCCGCACTCCGCACCGTCGAGCTGGAAGGGCACCCCCATGTCCGATCCCCTGTCCGACTCCGCCTCCGACTCCCTGCCCGACCCGCTGTCCGACCCGCTGTCCGCTCCGGTCGGCGAGGGGCGCGGCGGCGCGTCCCAGAACCTCGCGGACGACGTGTCCGCGGCCGAGGCGTCGAAGGACCTCCTGCAGCAGATGGAGGAGCTGCTGGCGACCGTGAGTGCCAGCCTCGCCGGTCTCGGCGCCGATCTGCGGTCCTCCGCCTCCCGGGCCGGCACGCCGGACGACGAGGCTTCCTGGCCGGACGCTCACGGCTGACCCACCGCTCCGGCACCCGCCCCCGCACGGGCACCGGCACCGGCACCGACCGGCGGGCGGAGGCGGACGGACAGCAGCGGGCCGAGTCGCTCCGACGGGTCCTCCGACCCGGTGGCCGGCCGGTCCACGGCGTCCCCGGCGTCCACGGAGTCCACGGAGCACCCCGGCCGGCCCGCCGGGACGTCGAACGGGCCCTCGTCCAGGTACTCCGGCCCGTCCTCCTCGGGCGGCGGGAGACCGTTCGCGCGGCGGACGGCCCGGAGCAGCTCGGCCGCCACCTCCTTGCAGTCGGCACCGGCGTCCACCCCGTCGATGCAGCGCCAGTAGACGCTCTCCGCGTCGGCGCCGCAGGCGAGCACGACGAGCGCCTCGGCCACCTCGTGCAGCAGGAAGCAGAGTTCGCACAGGACGGGGTCGAGCTCGCCGAGGTCGTCCAGGCGGCGGGCCCGGCCGCCGGTCCAGTCCGTGCCGGGCGGGCCGAGGGCGTCGAGCGTGTCGAGGGTGCCGAGAGCGCCCGGCGGGTCGTCGAGGCAGCCTGCCGCATGGGCGCCCGCGTCGCAGAGGAGCTGGCCGAGGGCGCCGATCTCGCCGGAGTCCTGCTCCGCGATCCGGGCACCGACCGCCTCGGTGAGCAGGCCGGCCTGACGGGCCTCCAGCAGCACGCCCTGCGCCGTCCTGGCCTCGGCCAGTGCGTGCCGGGTCGTCTTGATCAGTCGCAGCGCGTCCATGCCGCCGCTCCCCTCGCTCGCATCGGGACCGCCGTTGCCGACGGTGTGTCTCGACGCAAGCGTGCTGGCCGGCCCCGCCCGGGCCGGCCGCCCGGGCCGCCCCTGTGGACAACCCGCCCCTGTGGACAACCGGGGTCACCCGCACGAGCGACGAACCACCCGAACTCGGAAGTCAGCCGGTCCGATCGTCCGACGAATCCCCGAAGGAGCCCGCACCCGCGGACGGCGACTCCGAAGCCCCGGACGGCGACTCCCCACCCGCGGGAAGCGGCCGCGAAGCCCCGGACGACGACTCCGAAGCCCCGGACAGCAACTCCCCACCCGCGGACGGCGGCCGCGACGCCACCCCCTCGCCCGGAGCCGGCGAGCGTCCCGGCACCGGGAAGCGCTCCTCGTTGCGCTCGATCTTGGCCGCCAGCGCCTCGGCCGGGTCCACCCCCACCACGCTGCAGAACTGCAGCAGGTAGGCCAGCACGTCGGCGACCTCGTCCCGGACCCGGTGGGCCCGGTCGGGGTCGGCCATCACCGCGTCCGCCTGTTCCGGCGTCAGCCACTGGAAGATCTCCAGGAGCTCGCCGGCCTCCACGCTGAGCGCCGCGGCCAGGTTCTTGGGCGTGTGGTACGGCTGCCAGCTGCGCGCCGCCGCGAACGCGTCGAGGCGGCGGCTCAGCCGCACCAGTGCGTCCTCGCCCGGCGCCGGTCCGGGCTCGGGCGCGGGGCGGCCGGATCCGCCCCGGCCGGGGTGGGAACCACCGGGGCCGGAGGGCTTGTCGTTGTCGGTCACGCCCCCAGGTCTACCCCATCGGCGTCGCCCCTCCCGGCCTGCTGCGGTACCCGGGGCGTCCGGTCCGGCAGGACGAGCACGCTGTGGCCGGTGGCCGGGTCGCGCCGGCACTCGACCAGCTCCAGCCCCTCCACCTCCGCGGTGGCGGCGGGCTCCTGCAGTGCGGCCAGCAGCCGGACGTCCCCCTTGTCGCACACCTCGCGGGCGACCCGCAGCAGCGAGGCGACCTGTTCGGTGCCCAGACCGGCCCCCAGGTCCTCGGCGAGGACGGTCAGCTGCCGGTGGGCGGAAGGCACCTCGGCCGCGGCGTCGACGTCCAGCACCCCGGCCCCGGTGAGCAGCACCGCGGCGAAGGCGAGCAGCCGCAGCATGCCGTCGGAGGCCTGGTCGGCGCCGGTGCGTCCGAGCACGCCCTCGTCGAAGACCGCCATCAGCCGCTGCTGGGCGTCCTCGCCGCGGCGGGCGACCTCCAGCCCGAGCAGCGGGTGCGGGGCGGCGGCCTGGACGGCCTTGAGCAGGCGCCCGTAGCGGCGGCTGCACTCGTTCTCCAGCCGGGCGAGCACGGCGGAGATGTTGGAGGCGGTACCGACCAGCCGGGCCTGCGGTTCGGGCCTGGTCCAGCTGCGCATCGCGGCGGGCACCGGGTGCAGCGGGAAGACCTCGCGCAGGGCGGTGAGCAGTTGTTCGGTGGCGGCGAGCACCTTGCGCTCGCCGGGCGAGGAGCCGGCCACCCGGAGCGGGATCTGAGCGGTGATCAGGCTGTCGCTGGGGAACGGAGCGCGGATGTCGCCCTGCCGGGTGTCGTTGTGCCAGGTGACGTTGACCCGGCCCTGGGCGATGTCCTGTTCGCCGGTCTCCACCAGGGTCTCGCCCGCGAGGGTCAGCCATTCCCGGGCCACCCGGACGCGGCCGTCGGTGCGGACGACCAGTTCCAGCCGGATCGGTCCGGCGCAGGAGCGGACGGTGCAGCCGAGGATGATCGCGTTGCGGCCGTGCGGGACGCACCCCATCAGGCCGCCGCGCACGGGCCCGGCGAGCGGGCCCGCGGTGCCGCCGACGCCGTCCAGCGAGGGGCCGATCTCCTCTCCGATCGCCAGCCGGGAGAGCACCGCCAGGGCGTCCAGCGCGTTCGACTTGCCGACGCCGGAGGGGCCGTGCAGCACGGTCAGCGGGGAGAGCGGCAGGGTGGTGCGGCGGTAGGACTTGAAGGAGGTCAGCCGGATTTCCTCGACCGCGGGGCGGCGGGTGGGACGGGCGATCGGGGCTGCGGGAGCGGCGGCTTCGCTGGTCACCCGGGGGACCCTAGCGGCCGGAGGGACGGACGAAACGTCCCTGCTCGGGCCGGTTCACACGAACGGCTCAGCATTCGCACACCGCCCCCATCGCCTCCCCCGTGGGTCCACGCGGCCCGGTGCCGACAGCACGGGCCGCGTCACGGACGGCGACGAGGACGCCGGCGCGGACACCAGCGCGCCCGGCGACACGGACCCCGTCCCGGCCGGCGACGCGTCAGCCGCACACCGAGGGCAGCTCAGCCGCACACCGGGAGCAGCTCAGCCGTACACCGGGAGCAGCTCAGCCGTACACCGAGAGCAGCACGGAGCCGGTGACCTCGACCGGCTCCGGCAGGGCGGCGAGTGCGGCCGCGAGCCGGTCCGGTTCGGTGTGCCAGGCGTTCGGGCCCATGCCGACGACGGCGGCGGCGTCCCGGTGCGACAGCCGCAGGGTGAACTCCACCTCGGTGCGGTCGATCGGGCGCAGCCAGGGGTTCAGCTTCTCGTCGATCCGGCGCTCCTTCTCCTCGTCGACCGACAGCAGGCCGAGCCCGGAGACGAGTTCGCGCAGGTGGCGGGAGGTCGGCGCGACCAGCAGCAGGCGTCCGCCGGGGCGCAGCACGCGGCGGATCTCGGGGCCGTTGCGCGGGGCGAAGACGTTGAGGACGAGGTCGGCGCAGTCGTCGAGCAGGGGCAGCGGCCGCCAGGCGTCGCAGACCACGGCGCCGATCCGGGGGTGGGCCCTGGCGGCGCGGCGCAGGGCGTACTTGGAGATGTCGAGGGCGGCGCCGGCCGGGCCGTCGAGGCGGTCGAGGACGTGCGCGAGGTAGTGGCCGGTGCCGGCGCCGAGGTCGGCGACCAGTCCGTCGGAGAGGACCCCGGGGGCGGCCGCGGCGGCGTCGGCGAGTGCCTCGGCGACGGGCCGGTAGTGGCCGGCGGCGAGGAAGTCGCTGCGGGCGGCGACCATCTCCGCGGTGTCACCGGTGCCGGTGTGCGCGTCGCCGGGGAGCAGGCTGACGTAGCCCTGCCGGGCCTGGTCGAAGCTGTGCCCGGCGGGGCAGCGCAGGGTGCGGCCGTCGAGGGCGAGGTGCTGCGCGCAGTGCGGGCAGGCCAGGTGGGGCTCGATGTCCTGCAGCAACGTGGCGGTCCTCGTCGGGCTCGGGGGTGGGGCCCAAGCCTAACGAGTCGGCCGGTGGTGCCCGGCGCGTCAGTCGGTGTCGTCCTCGTCGTCGTCGCCGCCGACCTCTTCCTCCTCGGGCTCGTCGACGACCCAGGCGGAGAGCCGTTCGGCGACCCCGCTGACGCCGATCTTGCCCTCGCGGATGCCGCGGGCGAGGCTGCGGACCTCGCGCGCGGTGGTGGCGACGCTGCAGCCGCTGGCGACCAGGTAGGCGTAGGCGACGGCGGTGGCGAACAGTTCGTTGTTCCGCTCCAGCGAGGGGATGCGGATCAGTTGGTGCATCAGGGCAGCGGCCCGGTCGTGCGGTTCGGGGTAGACGGCGATGTCGAAGATCTCGGCCTGGTGCCGGGCGACCGCGGCCAGCAGCGACCCGTAGTCGGTGACCTGGGGGTCGCCCGGGGTGTACTGCTCAGCGGTCATGAGCAGCCACGAGAGGTCGACCTCGAGCTTCAACGGCGCACATCCTGGGCGCCCGGCTCTCCGAACTCGGCCAGGAAGGCCGTCTCGTACTCCTTCATGAACTGGGCCGCGGTGTCCACGAAGAGGCGCCCGGCCTCGCCCATGTCCTGCTGGACGAGCCGTTCGATGTACTGGTTCATGCTGATCCCCTGCTGCTCGGCCCGTTCCCGGGCCATCTCGGCGGTGGTGGCGTCCACCCGGACGTTGAGTTGTTTCTTGGCCATGAATTCAAGCTAGCGCCGGGGTGCTAGCACAGCAAGGGCGCATTCCGGCCGCCTCGCCGTGCCCGCCCCCCTCAGATGTCCGTTCGCGCCCCACCGGAAACCAGCCCGGCGCAGCGATCGGACGGCGCCGTCCCGCAGCGCCCGCGACCTGCGCCGACCGCCGCCGGTGAACGGGGGCCGACGCCCGGCCGTCCCACGGTCGGCGGGCGGGCGGCACACGCGTGTACGGCGAATTCCCGCCACGTCCCGGCGGAACGGGACCCTCCGGCCCCGGAACGCCGATCGGCGGGCACCGGAGTCTCCTCCCGTGCCCGCCGATCGAAGCGGTTCCGTCCGCGGCAGCGGCTACCCGTTCCCGCCGGGGCCCTCGCCGACCGGTTCCAGGATCGCCACGCACTCGAAGTGATGGGTCATCGGGAACAGGTCGAAGGCCCGCAGCGAGACCGGCCGGTAGCCGCCCTCGCGGAAGAACGCCAGGTCCCGGGCGAGCGCCGCCGGGTCGCAGGCGACGTACGCGATCCGGCGGGCCTCCAGGCCGACCAGGTGCGCGACGGTCTCGCGGCCTGCGCCGGAGCGCGGCGGGTCGAGCACGATCAGGTCGGTGGCGGTGATGCCGGTGCGCGGCAGCAGGGTCTCGACCCGGTCGCACTCGATCCGGACGTTCTCCAGGGCAGCCAGGTTGTGCCGGGCGTCGGCCACGGCCTGCTTGGACGACTCGATGCCGAGCACCGCGCCGTCCTCGCCGACCCGGTCGGCCAGCGCGCCGGCGAACAGGCCGACGCCGCAGTACAGGTCGAGGGCCATCTCGCCCCACTGCGGGTCCAGGCCCTCCAGCACCGCGTCGACCAGGGTGTCCGGCGCCTGCGGGTGGATCTGCCAGAAGCCGCCCTCGGAGACCCGCCAGGTGCGGCCGGCCGCCCGCTCGCGGACGAAGGTCCGGCCGTGCACCCGGTGGAAGAGGCCCTGCTCGTCGACGCGGGAGATGGACACCGGCCGGTCGAGCTCGACCAGCGGCAGCTGCTCGCCGGGGCGCGGCCGCAGGATGACCTGGCGGTCCGAGGAGCCGGTCGCGGCGACCGCCTCCACGGTGGCCACGCCGTCCCAGTCCCGTGCCTCGACGCCGAGCTCGGTGACGCCCTCGGCGGCGATCAGGCAGCGGTCGATCGGCTGCACGTCGTGCGAACGGTGCCGGCGCAGACCGGCCCGGCCGGTCTCCGGGTCGACGGTGTACTGGACGCGGGTGCGCCAGGCCGGGACCTCGCCCGCCGGGAGCTTGCCGCCGACCGGCTCCACCGAGCCGTCCCAGCCGGCCTCGGCGGGGGTCAGCCCGGCGAGCTTGGCGAGCTGCTCGGTCAGCACCTGGCCCTTGAGCTTGCGCTGGCCGCCCGGGGTGACGTGCTGCCAGTCGCAGCCGCCGCACTTGCCGGGGCCGGAGAACGGGCAGGGCGCGGCGATGCGCTCCTTGGCGGGCTCCAGGACCTCCACGGCGTCGGCCCGCAGGAAGCGGGAGGTGGTGGTGCCCTCGGTGACCTCCGCGATCACGCGCTCGCCGGGCAGGGTGTGCCGGACGAACAGCACCCGGCCCTCGTGCCGGGCGACGCAGTGGCCGCCGCCGTGCGCGACGGGGCCGACCTCGACCTCGTAGCGCTCGCCGACCAGCGGATCACCGCTCGGCACCCTGGGCTTCGACTCGGCCCGGGGCCCGGACGCCCGCTTCGCCGCCGCGCCGGACTTCGGCTCGCCGGTGCGCAGCGCCTTCGGCGGCCGGACGGTCTGCTTGCCCGGTCGCCGGCCCTTCGAGCCGGCCGGCTGGTCCTTGCCGGCCGTGCCGCGGCCCTGCGGGGCCGTCCGCTCGTCCGCGGGCGCCTCCTCGCGGGGGGCGCGGGGCGCGGTCTGGGCGGTGTAGCCCTCGCGGTCGGTGGCCGCCGGACGGGCGGACCGGTTGCTCCACTTGGGGTGGGCCACCTGGCCCGGGCGGCCGCCGGAGCGGCCGGAGCGGCCGGCCGAGCCGCCCGATCGGGGCGGGTTGTTGCGGGTCACGGTGATCCGTCCTTGTTGCCGGTCCGGGTGGTGTCGGAGGTCTCGAACGGCCGGCCGCCGTGGTGGCGGGGCTCGCCGCGGCGGACGGCGCCCGGCGCCGACCAGGCCTTCTGCGGCTTGCGCCGCTCGGAGGACTCCAACTGCCAGGGTACGGAGGTCACCATCACACCGGGCTTGAACAGCAGGCGGCCCTTGAGGCGCAGGGCGCTCTGGTTGTGCAGCAGGTGCTCGTACCAGTGTCCGACGACGTACTCCGGGATGTAGACGGAGACGACGTCGCGGGGGCTGCTGCGGCGCAGGTTCTTGACGTAGTCGAGGACGGGGCCGGTGATCTCGCGGAACGGCGAGTCGAGGACCTTCAGCGGCACCTCGATGCCGCGGGCGTCCCAGTCCTTGCGCAGCGCCTCGGTGTCGGCCGGGTCGACGTTGACGGTGACGGCCTCCAGGGTGTGCGCGCGGGCCAGCCGGGCGTAGGCGAGGGCGCGCAGGGCGGGCTTGTGGAGCTTGGAGACCAGGACGATGGCGTGCACCCGGGTCGGCGGGGCGACGTCCTCGGGCTCCTCGGCGGCGACGAGCTCGGTGGAGACCCGCTCGTAGTGGCGGCGGATCGCCTTCATCATCACGAAGAGCACGACCATGGTCGCGATGGCGATCCAGGCGTGGCTGATCTTGGTGGCGAGGACGACGATCAGCACGGCCATGGTCATCACCAGGCCGAAGGCGTTGATGGCCCGGCTGCGCTGCATGTGCGAGCGCTTCTTCGGGTCGGTCTCGGTGCGCAGCAGGCGGGTCCAGTGCCGGATCATGCCGGACTGGCTCATGTTGAAGGAGACGAAGACGCCGACGATGTACAGCTGGATCAGCCGGGTCGGGTCGGCGTCGAAGGCGATGATGAACAGGATCGCCACGCCGGCCAGCAGGATGATGCCGTTGGAGAAGGCCAGGCGGTCGCCGCGGGTGTGCAGCTGGCGGGGCAGGTAGCGGTCCTGGGCGAGGATCGAGCCGAGCACCGGGAAGCCGTTGAAGGCGGTGTTGGCGGCGAGCACCAGGATCAGGCCGGTCACCGCGGCGACGAAGTAGAAGCCTGGCGTGAAGTTGGAGAACACGGCCTCGCTGATCTGCGCCAGCGCGGTCTTCTGGTGGTAGTCGGCGCCGGCGCCGACGAGCTGCTCGGCCGGGTCCTCGGCCATCTGCACGTGGGTGAGGCGGGCCAGCCAGATGATGCCCATGAACATCACGACGGCGATGGAGGCCATCATCAGCAGGGTGGTGGCGGCGTTCTTGCTCTTGGGCTTGCGGAAGGCCGGGACGCCGTTGGAGATGGCCTCGACACCGGTGAGCGCGGCACAGCCGGAGGAGAAGGCCTTCAGCAGCAGGAAGACCATCGCGAAGCCGGCCAGCGAGTCGTTGCCGGGGGTGGCCTGCAGGTGGAAGCCGGAGCTCTCGGCGTTCATCGTCTGGCCGAGGCCGGAGCGGATCGCGCCCCAGACCACCATGCCCATCACACCGGCCATGAAGGCGTAGGTGGGCACGGCGAAGGCGCTGCCGGACTCGCGGACGCCGCGCAGGTTCATGCCCATCAGCAGGATGACCACGACGATCGACAGCGGCAGTTCGTAGCCGCGCAGCGAGGGGACGGCGGAGACCACGTTGGCGACGCCGGAGGTGGTGGACACGGCGACGGTCAGCACGTAGTCGACGAGCAGGGCGCTCGCCACGACCAGGCCCGAGTTGGGGCCGTGGTTGACGGTGGCGACCTCGTAGTCGCCGCCGCCGCTGGGGTAGGCGTGCACGTTCTGCCGGTACGACGCCACCACCGCGAGCATCACGACGGCGACGACGAGGCCGATCTGCCAGGAGAAGTGGATCGCCGAGGCCCCCGCGATGGAGAGCGTGAGGAGGATCTCCTCGGGGGCGTAGGCGACGGAGGACAGCGCGTCCGAGGCGAACACGGGCAGCGCGATCCGCTTGGGCAGGAGCGTCTCCCCCAGCTTGTCGCTGCGGAGCGCTCGCCCGATCAGGATGCGTTTCGGGAGATCGGCAGGCATAGGCACATCAAGGAATCGTAGGGGCTGCCGACACGTGCTCCGACGACCGGTGCCCCCTCCGTCGAGACTGTGTTCGGCGGACCGGCTAGCGTGTCGGATGAAGGGATAGCGGGCAACACCCCTGTTGCCCGTGGTGCCGAGGTCGAAGGCGCCGACGACGATCCACCCCCGCAATGCGGGGGTGCGGAAGGATGATGAGCGGTGTTTGCGCAGGTCATGACCCCAACGGACCGGGTGAGGTAGCGTCCCGTGCACATCGTCATCATGGGCTGCGGACGCGTGGGCTCGGCCCTCGCGAGAGCCCTGGAGAAACAGGGTCACTCGGTGGCCGTGGTGGACCAGGACCCGACGGCGTTCCGCCGTCTCGGCGCCGGGTTCAACGGCCGGAGGGTGACGGGAGTCGGCTTCGACCAGGACACCCTGCGGGAGGCGGGCATCGAGGAGGCGGGCGCCTTCGCCGCCGTCTCCAGCGGTGACAACTCCAACATCATCGCGGCTCGGGTCGCCCGCGAGAACTTCGGCGTCGAGCACGTCGCCGCCCGGATCTACGACCCCCGCCGTGCCGAGGTCTACCAGCGGCTCGGCATCCCGACCGTGGCGACCGTCCGCTGGACGGCCGACCAGATGCTGCGCCGGCTGCTGCCGAGCGGCGCCGAGCCGCTCTGGCAGGACCCGAGCGGCAGCATCCAGCTCGCCGAGATCGCCTACGCCCACAGCTGGGTCGGGCACAAGGTGAGCGCGTTGGAGGAGGCCGCGGGCGTGCGGGTGGCGTTCGTCACCCGGCTCGGCGAGGGCGTGCTGCCCACGCCGGCGATGGTCGTCCAGGAGGGCGACCTGATGCACGTCACCCTGCGCCGGAGCGAGCTGGACGCGGTCGAGGCCGCGTTCGCGAAGGGCCCCGAGGAGGGTGGTCACTGATGCGCGTCGCCATTGCCGGGGCCGGTGCGGTCGGCCGCTCGATCGCGGGCGAGCTGCTGGAGAACGGCCACGACGTCCTCCTCATCGACAAGAACCCGAACTCCATCTCGGTCGAGCGCGTGCCGATGGCCGAGTGGCTGCTCGCCGACGCCTGCGAGATCACCTCGCTGGACGAGGCCGCCCTGCAGCGCTGCCACGTGGTGATCGCCGCCACCGGCGACGACAAGGTCAACCTGGTGGTGTCGCTGCTCGCGAAGACCGAGTACGGCGTGCCGCGGGTGGTCGCCCGGGTCAACAACCCGAAGAACGAGTGGCTCTTCAACGAGTCGTGGGGCGTTGACGTCGCCGTCTCCACCCCGCGCCTGATGTCGGCCCTGGTCGAGGAGGCCGTCAGCGTCGGCGACCTCGTCCGGCTGATGCGCTTCAGCCAGGGCAACGCCAACCTGGTCGAGCTGACCCTCGCCGCCGACACCGAACTGGTCGGCACCCGGGTCGCGGACGTGCCCTGGCCGGTGGACACCGCGCTGGTCACGATCATCCGCGAGGGCCGGGTGCTGGTGCCGGGCAAGCAGGACACCCTGGAGGCCGGCGACGAGCTGCTGTTCGTGGCCGCCCAGGAGCGCGAGGAGGAGCTGGAGAACCTGCTGTCGACGGGCTCCGGCGCCCAGTAGCGGGACGCGCAGGCACGGCGGAGGGGCCGCACCCGGCGGGTGCGGCCCCTCTCGTCACTCCGTGTCCGTCTGCGCCTTGATCGGCGGCGGCGCCTTCAACAGGATCTGCCAGGTCACGTACATCGCCAGCAGCATCGGCGGGATGCCGAGCGCGACCTTCAGCCAGCCGAGCAGGTTGACGTTCCCGGTGAAGTACAGCGGGAAGAGGATCACCGGCTTGATGCCCATGATCACAACCCAGGCCCAGGTCGCCTTGGTGTACGCGGCGAGCCGGCCCGGGTTCTGGGTGCGCCAGGTGAACATCTCGCCGGTGATCGGGCCGAGCATCACGCCGATCAGCGGCCAGCGCACCAGCGCGGAGACGGCCAGCGCCACGCAGTAGCCCACGCTGTACAGCAGGCCGGGCAGGTAGAAGTTCTCCGCCTTGCCGGTCTTCATCGAGATCCAGGCGCCGATCGCGACGCCGAAGACGCCGCTGAACGCGTGCTGGATCGTCTCCCGCTTCGCCAGCCGGACGACCACGAACAGCGCGCTCAGGCCGAGCGCCGACCACGCGGCGGGGGCGACCTGGTGCGTCACGTTGAAGGCGATGATGAAGACCAGGCCCGGCAGGGTCATGTCGATCATGCCGCGGACGCCGCCGAAGGCCTTGATCACCGTCTCGGCGGCCTCCTTGGACGCCGCCGCGTCGTGTGCCGCCGTGCCCGGCTCCGGCACGGGGTCGTGCGCCACCGCCGGCTCGATCCCGGTGGGCAGGTCGGCGGTGCGGGCGGCGGACTCGCCGCCGGGAAGGTTGCTCACGCTGATTCGCTCCCGTGTCCGACCGGACGCAGCTCGTAGCGGGGGTTGAACAGCACGCGGCGCCCGCGTGCGTGGCTGATCCGGCCGGAGGCGATGAGCCGCCGGCCCGGTTCTATGCCCACGATCGAGCGGCGGCCGAGCCAGACCACGTCCAGCGCGTCGCTGCCGTCGAAGAGTTCGGCCTCCAGGGCCGGCACGCCCGCCCGCGGGCGGATCGTCACGGTGCGCAGGGTCCCGGCCACGGTGACCACCTCGCGGTCCCCGCAGCTGGCGATCGGGGTGCATCCCGACTCGGCGGTGTCCTGGCGCAGCTCCTCGGCCTCCAGTTCCTCCGTGGAGGAGGTCAGCCGGTTGAGCATGCGTCGGAAGCGGCCCTGCGGCTGGTCGCTGCGGATGTCACCACTCATGTCGGAAAGGCTACCGGGTGACGGGGCCCGCGCGGCAGGGCCGCAGGTCACACCGGGCCGCCGCACCCGCGGGGCGCCCGGTCCGCGGCGGCCCGGTGTGACCCGCCGCCCCGACCCGTCGTCCCGACCCACCGGCGCGTCCGGCCGACCGTACGCCGCCCGCGTGCGCCCGCTGCCGCGGCAGTGCAGCCCCTCGTGCTGCGGCCGGCCACCGGACCCGCCACCGCTTCACGCCGCCGCCACGCCCGTGCAACACCCCGCTGCGACCATCGACCGCATGCTCTCCCTGGTCGCCTCCCCCGCGTTCGGCCGAGCCCCCCAGCCCACCGAGGGCGGCGGCGCCGGGGCGGTGCTGCGCGCCGTCCTGGTGCGCGGCGCGCTGACCCGCCCCGCCCTCGGCCGGGCCACCGGCCTCAGCGCCGCCGCCGTCTCCCGGCACACCACCGACCTCGCCGCCCTCGGCCTGCTGCGCGAACTGCCCCCGGCCGACGGCCCGCCACGGGCCGGCCGGCCCCGGCTGCCGCTCGACATCGACACCCGCCACCACCTCGCCTGCGGCGTCCACATCGGCGTCCCGTGGATCACCTTCGCCCTGCTCGACCTGCGCGGCCGCGTCGTCGCCCACGAGCGGCTCCCCCGGCACGGCGACGCCGCCGCCGTCCTGCGCGCGATCCGCACCCACCTGCCCTCCTTCACCGCCCGCCGCGCCGCCGGACGCTCGCTGCTCGGCGTCGGCGTCGTCACCGGCGGCTGGGTCGACTCCGAACGCGGCGTCGTCGTCGAGCACGCCCCGCTCGGCTGGCACGACGTGCCCGTCCGCGACCACCTCGCCGGGGTCACCCGGCTGCCCGTCCACGTCGACGGCCACGCCCGCGCCCTCGCCCGGGCCGAACTCCTCTTCGGCGCCGGCCGCGAGGCCACCGACCTCGTGCAGCTCTTCGTCGGCAACGTCGTCGACGCCGCCATCGCCACCGGTGGGGGCGTCCTGCAGGGCCGGCGCTCCCGGGCCGGCGACATCGGCCACCTGCCGGTGCCCGGCTCCACCGAACCCTGTCCCTGCGGCCGCACCGGCTGCCTCCAGGCCACCGTCTCCGACCGCGCCCTGGTCCGCCGCGCGCACCGGCTCGGCGTCGTCCCGCAGCCCGACCTCGACCTGCTGCTCACCCGTGCCGCCGCCGGCCGCCCCGACGCCCTGGAACTCTTCGAGGAGCGGCTGCGGCTGATCGCCCCCGCCGCGGCCCTGCTGCTCGACGTGCTCAACCCGGAGGTGCTGGTGGTCAGCGAGGCCGGACTCGCCGTCTCCCCGCACCTCGCGGACGTCCTGCACGAGCAGGTGCTCGCCCGGGCCCGCCCCGAGCCCGGACAGCTCGTCGCCGCGGGCTCCTTCGGGCTGGACCTGCTGGCCGTCGCCGCCTGCGCGGGCGTCCTCGACAGCGCGTACCGGCGGCCGATGGAGCTGCGCACCGCCCGGGCGTCCTGACCCGCAGGTCCCCGGTGCCGGCCGGCCCGCACCGGGGCTCCGACCAGTGCGAACGGGCCGTCAACGCCGCATTAATTCCGCCGGGCCGAGGAATCGTTGTCCGCCCGCCGGACCGCCCGGAGGATGGCAGGGACCCCCCGTCCCCTCCTCCGAGCCGGAGCCCTCCGCCATGCCCGAGAACGACCGCCAGCTGCACTTCAACCTCTTCCTCATGGGCGTCGGCCACCACGAGGCCGCCTGGCGCCACCCCCGGACCGACCCGGCGCAGGCCGCCGACATCGGCCACTTCCAGGACCTCGCCCGGCAGGCCGAGGCGGCCTCCTTCGACTCCGTCTTCCTCGCCGACGGCGTCGAGGCCCGCTCGGACGGCGGCTGGGGCCTGATCAGCCACTTCGAACCGTTCACCCTGCTCACCGCGCTCGCCGTGGTCACCGAACGGATCGGGCTCATCGGCACCGTCTCCACCGGCTTCTCCGAGCCCTACAACCTCGCCCGGCAGTTCGCCTCGCTCGACCACATCAGCCGTGGCCGGGCCGGCTGGAACATCGTCACCTCGGCCGGCGACCGCGCCGCCCAGAACTTCGGACGCGACGCCAACCAGGAGCACGCCCTCCGCTACGAACGGGCCGACGAGTTCCTCGACGTCGTCACCGCGCTCTGGGACAGCTGGGAGGACGGCGCCCTCCTGCTCGACCGCACCACCGGCGCCTTCGCCGACCCCGACCGGGTCCACGAGATCGACCACACCGGCCCCCACTTCCGCGTCCGCGGACCGCTCAACATCCCGCGCAGCCCGCAGGGCCACCCGCTGCTGGTCCAGGCCGGCTCCTCCGGCAGCGGCCGCGCCTTCGCCGCCCGCCGGGCGGAGGCCGTGTTCACCGCGCAGCAGACCCTGGAGGAGGGGCAGTCCTTCTACGCCGACCTCAAGCGACAGGCCGCCGCCGCGGGCCGCGACCCGCAGCAGGTGAAGATCCTGCCCGGCGTGGTGCCGGTGATCGGCTCCACCGAGGCCGAGGCCCGCCGCCTCGACGAGGAACTGGACGCCCTGATCAGCCCCGCCCGCGCCGTCTCCGTCCTCTCCGGCATCCTCGGCGTCGACCTCACCGACCACCCGCTCGACGCCCCGCTGCCGCCGCTGCCGCCGGTCACCGAGATCAACGGCGCCAAGAGCCGCTTCGAGCTCGTCCGCGACCTCGCCGAACGCGACGGACTCACCCTGCGGCAGCTGATCGGCCGGCTCGGCGGCGGCCGCGGCCACCAGGTCGCCGTCGGCACCCCCGAACAGATCGCCGACCACATCGAGACCTGGTTCACCCGGGGCGCCGCGGACGGCTTCAACGTGATGCCGCCGATCCTCCCCGACGGCCTCACCGACTTCGTCGAGCAGGTGCTGCCGATCCTCCGCAAGCGCGGCCTCTTCCGCGAGGGCTACACCGGCCGCACCCTCCGCGAGCACTACGGCCTCCACCGCCCCGCCGGCCGCTGGTCCACCGCGGCCTGACCCCACCCCCGGCGGGGAGGAACCCAGGGGCGCGTGGGGGCACCTCCCGGCCGAAGGCTGGGAGGTG
>NZ_JBFBJY010000047.1:0-63475 GCF_040702125.1 Kitasatospora sp. NPDC085895
GCCGAGCTCCACCACCGGCAGCACGCGACCGTCGAGCAGGTCATCGCGGACGGCAAGGGCTCGACGCTGGCCCACCTGCCCTCCGGGAACTTTCAACGGGTGGGAGGTGTCGAAGAACACCAGGTTACCCGTCACCGGGCCCGATTCGTTGCGCTGTTGTGTGATCCACATCGGATTGCCGGTGATGAGGGCCACCTGGTACAGCTCGGGGTCGCCGCGCCGGATCAGCGCGGGGGGCCGACGCGACCGCACCGGGACGTGGACGTAACGGGCCACCTGAACCTCGCCGAGGTCCAACGCCGAGGCCTCCGCCCGGAAGTCGCCCGCGTACTCGCTGGTGACGGACGTCGGCGCGATGTCGCGGCCGACCGCATCGGTGAACCACTCGAACCGGTCGGCAACCGGAATGGAAGCCGTCGATACCGTCGACTACATACGTCGTGCCCCCCGTCATCCGGCCATCCGCAAGGCCGAGCCGGCAGTGTAGTTTCCCGGCCGCCGTGTCCCGTCCTTGCCCCGCTCAGCAGGGGCAGCCGGCCGCGCCGTCAGTGAGCTCCTCCGTGCTCGGTCAACGAGAGCAGCGAGGATGGGAGGTACCCATGTCGTGGTGGAGTTCCGGGAGCGCTCGTCCCAGTCTGCGGCCGCGCGCGCCTGGAACTCCCACGCCGCTTCGACAGAGTTGCTGTTCTCCGGTTGGACGTCCATCGTCCCCTCCCTTCTGAGGCGCCGGACGAAGCCGGACCTGCACACTCAACCTTCGCTGAGACGGAGTCGGTTCCGTCAACCCTCGCTGAGATACGCGCAGCCTTCGGTGAGACAGGTCACCGGTTGACGTGTGACAGCGGAGCTGGACCGATTGACACCGAAGTTGGATCGAACGCAGTTTGTGACAGCGAAGGTGGATCACTGCTGTTCAGGGGCCCGAAGCAGTCGTACGTCGGGCTCTCGTGCCGTGCTCCTGCCAATTGGATGGCCTTGACCTGCCGCAACGAAGTTAGTCGACCGGATCGTGTTGACCTGCGCGGACTGGATTGAGTGAGACGCCGGTGGCTCGGCGATTTGCCTCTGCGGGAGGACGCTGTCCTTTGACGCTGAGGTTTGACGGCACGGCTCAGGCACTCCCCCGCGTGCCCAGCCGCCACGTCGGTAGGATGCGGTCGATCATGTTCGCGGCAACGTGTGCGCTCCAGGCCGGGGCGTGTAGGTTCGAATAAGGGGAGCACTGCGGCTCTGACAGAGCGGCCTTCGCTGGCGTGGGATGTCGCTGACCTGGCGCATCAGCAGTGGCTCGTCGTGCCGATGGTCGGTGCCGATGGTGCTCTCCACTTGCGGCGGCGGAGACGCCGGCACGGCGCACGCGGTTCCGGTGCAGTCCCAGCGGAAGAACCAAGTGCGGGCCTCCGCAACGCGCTTGGCATGTAACAGCGGTGTACGGAACATGGCACAGGGCTCGTACTGGCAGGTGCCGTTGCTTCCCCCTTAGCCCCGTCGGTGGGATGTTTGCGGCGGGAGCGGCCCGCAGCAGGCCGCGGGGAGGGATGGAGTGGACACCTTGACACGTCAGCGGCACCGCAACGGCCGCGGCAGTGGAAGAACCGGCGGAAGGGCTGGGGGAATCGGCGGGACCGGCGTGAACGGCACGACGCGGCGCCGCTGGGCGGTGGTGACCGCCGCGGCGATGGCCATGGCCGTACCCGTGACCCTCGGCGCCGCAGGCGACGCGGGGGCGGCGGGGTCGGCAGGGCCGGCGGGCGCACATTCGATCGTCTTCGCCCGCTACACCGCGGCAGCGCCCACGGAAGACCTCTACGCGATCTCCCCCAGTGGCGGCACGACCGTCAAACTCACCCACACCCCCACCGTCAGTGACGTGATGCCCAGTTGGTCCCCGGACGGCAAGCGGGTGGCCTTCGTCCGCTACGGATCCGGTGGCGCCATCGACGGCATCTGGACGATGAACACCACGGGCAGCGACCTGAAGGCCGTCCCCGGCACCAAAGGCGCCTCCGACCCGGCGTGGTCCCCGGACGGCAAGCGGATCGCCTACGCCAAGCCGGTCGGCACCCAGCACGAGATCTATGTGGCCGACATCGACGGCACTTCCGCCACCCGGCTCACCCACACCGCCGCTGACGACCTCCATCCGACGTGGTCCCCGGACGGCAAGTACCTCGCGTTCAACCGCGCGGACGCGGGCGGACACAGCAGGGTGATGAAGATCCAGCTGTCCACGCTGGCCCAGACGGCGGTCACCGGGCCCAGCTCCCACGACTCGACGCCCGACTGGTCGCACGGCAACCGGATCGCCTTCAGCCGCGTGGACTCCTCCGGCTTTGCCCACCTCTACCTCGTCCGCCCGGACGGCACCGGACTCCACAGCATCACCGGGGGGCTTTTCAACGACAAGAACCCCTCCTGGTCCCCGGACGGCAGCAGGCTGGTCTTCACCAGGGGCGGTACCGACGACGCGGACCCCGAACACCTCTACCTGGTACGGGCAGACGGCACCGCACTGACCCAGCTCACCCAGAACGACTCCCATGACCTGGAGGCAGACTGGCGCCCGTGAAACGCCAGTCCGAGAGGCCGGCACCCCGACCAGGTCCGGGGAGCTGGGTGCCGGCCCGCGCCACCCGCGCAGGCTCACCCGCGTCTGATGGAACGTGTCGCCTGCAGTCTCGGATGATCCAGGCGGCGGCTGTTTTTCGAGCCGGCGTTCAGGGTGCGACGCGGCGCCTGACCGGTTCCCCGAGCGGCTCGGTCGGCTCCGCCTCGACGGCTGCGAGCAGCGAGGCGCCCCAGACGATGTGACACCGCAGCAGGGGGCACCGGTCAAAGTTCGGTGAGATCGGTCAAGGTTCGGTGAGACGGGACAGCAACTCACCGGGACCGGGGGAACTCACCGTCCTGCCAGAAGCCGGTGCGAGGACCACCGCTGTCCCGTCTCAGCGCAGTTTGACCGTGGCGCTCCAGGCTAGAACGGCGGCTCCACGCTGAACCCGCCCGTAGCGGCCCAAGGATCGTCCTGCTCCCGCTGCTCCGCCGCCTCTCGTTCCCGCTCCCGCTTCCGCCGTTCGGCAGCCGCGCGACTCTCGGCGATCGTGGCAATGGCATCGAGGGCCGCGGCCGGGCGGCCGTGCCTGATCAGCATGTCGGGCAAGTCATGGTGAACCAAGTAGTGGGTGGAGGAGCGGAGCAGTGCGAGGGCTTCCTCCGTCCGTCCTGCTCCAGCAGCCGCGCCAGCGCGGTGTCCCACTCGCCCGGCTCCCGCTCGTTGAGGGCGATGGCCTCCGAGATGCCCTCCTTGTACACACCCTCGTTTCCCGCTGTTGCGCCCGTGCCGGTCAGCCGCCCGGGCGCAGCCGGAAACCGTGCACGGTGCGTACCGGTCGGCGAGCGCGGCCCGGAACTCCTGGGTGGTCACGAACACCGGCCCACGCACCGCCTGCTGCCGGCCATCGGACCGGTTCCGCTCGACCCCCTCGACCGCGGCCCGCACCCGCTCCTCGCGGAAGCGGTCGACCGCGCCGGCGAACTTCGGGCACCGGGCGGCGGTCGACGATCCCCGCGACGGCCCCGTACAGCGTCGGAGCGCCGTAGGTCTCGACCCGCCAGCCGAGCGAGCGGCGCTCCGCATCGCCTTCGTTGCGCCCGGTTGCGCGGATTTCGGCGGGGCGTTCGCGACGTTTCGGGCCTCATGAACCCAGCACCTTTGATGGCGGGCAGCGGGGCACACCTCCCGCAGCGCCTTCCACAGGCCCATCGCGCCGTCGCCAACGACCAACTCGGGGTCGCGCATGCCCCGGCGGCGGCAGTCCCGCAGCAGATCGGCCCACAACTCGGTCGACTCCCGCAGTCCCCTATGTGCACCACGTCGGCCCACACGTAGACGAAGCCGACCAGCTCGTGCGACCCGTCGGACAGGCCCTGGGCGGGCAGCCGTGCTCCCTTGAAGACAACGCCTACCGGCCGACCTCGCGGGCGCGGAAGTCCTCGACGGTCTCGCGGCGGATCAGCAGCCGGATCCGGCCGTCCCGGACGGCGGCCACCGCGGGACGGCCGACCAGGTTGTAGCCGGAGGCCATCGACAGTTGGTAGGCGCCCGCGGCGGGGACGGCCAGCAGGTCGCCCGCCCGCAGGTCCACGGGCACTGCGGCGCCGCGGACGAGGACGTCCCCGGCCTCGCAGTGCCGTCCGACGACGTCCGTCGGGGCGGTCGGCCCGCTGCCGCTGCGGCCGACGGGGCGGACCTGGTAGGCGGAGCCGTACAGCGCCGGGCGCGGGTTGTCGCTCATCCCGCCGTCGACGGCCGCGAACCGCCGGCCGTCGGCGGTGTGCTTCACCGACAGGACGCGGTAGACGGCGACACCGGCCGGCCCGGCGATCGCCCGGCCGGGCTCGACGATCAGCCGGGGCACGGCGAGGCCGTGTGCGGCGCAACGTTCGGCCAGTCGCGTCCCGACCGCACGGGCGAAGCGGGCGGGATCCAGTTCGCCGTCCCCGGGCAGGTAGCGGATGCCGTGGCCGCCTCCGAGGTCCAGTTCGGGGAGTTCACGGCCGTGCCGGTCGCGGACCGCCGCCAGCAGGGCGACCAGCCGGTCCACCGCGGCGAGGTAGGGCGCGGTGTCGGTGATCTGCGAGCCGAGGTGGCAGTGCAGTCCGGCGAGGTCGAGGCCGGGTCGGCCGAGGATGCGGGCGACCGCCTCGGCTGCGTCCCCGCCGGCGATCCGGAAGCCGAACTTCTGCCCGTCGGTGCCGGTCCGCACGGCGCTGTGGTGGCCGGCGGCGATGCCGGGCACCACCCGGAGCAGCACCCGCTGCGGGGTGCCGGCGTCGGCCGGGGCGGCGATCCCGGGGATCTCGGAGAGGCCGTCGACGACGATCCGGCCGACCCGCAGCCGCCGGGCGAGCCGGAGCTCCTCCGGGCTCTTGGCGTTGCCGTGCAGCAGGATCCGCTGCGCCGGGAAACCCGCGGCGGCGGCCAGCCGGAGCTCGCCGGCCGAGCAGACGTCCAGGCCGAGGCCCTCCTCGGCGATCCAGTCGGCCATGGCGCTGCACAGGAAGGCCTTGGCGGCGTAGTGCACGTCGGCGTGCGGCAGGGCGCGGCGCCAGGCCCGGGCGCGGCTGCGGACCTCGGCCTCGTCCAGGACGTACAGCGGGGTGCCGAAGCGGTCGGCGGCCTCGACGAGGCCGACACCGCCGATCAGCAGGTCGCCGCCGGGGCCGGGCCGGGCGGAGGCCGGCCAGGGGCTGCCGAGCGGCCGGGTGCCGGCCGGGCCGGCGGACGGACGGGGACCCGCGGACGGGCGACCGGTGGGCGGGTGGGCGGGTGGGCGGACAGCGTGGTCATGGCGCGGCACTCCTGCCGAGGAGGGGCGGGGACGGCGGCGCTGCGGGGACGGCGGCCGGGACGAGGGTGCGGAGCACCAGCTCGACGCGGAGGCGGGTGGCGCCGGCCCGGCGCAGTTCCACGACCACGGCGTGCAGTTCGCGGGGGCCGGTGCAGGCGAGGAGGAGTTCGAGGTCGGCCTCTCCGGCCAGCGCGAGGCCGGACCGTACGGCGGGGCAGCGCGCCGCCAGGTGGTCGAAGTCGAGGGGCGCGGGGCCGTGGCAGAGCCGGACGACGGCGTGCAGCGGACGCAGCGTCACCACTGCCGTTCCAGCGGCCGTTCGGCGGCGGGCAGCCCGCGGAGCGTGGCGCCGGCGGGGAACCCGGTGCCACCGGGGTGGGGCGCGACCAGTCCCGGGTCGAGGACGAGGCGGTCGATGCCGAGCGGGGCGGTGAGGCCGCGCAGGGCGGGTTCGGTGAGTTCGGCCGCCTCCTGGTCGGGGCCGAGCAGGGCGTGCAGGGCGGCGGCGGTGCTGAAGGCGACGGCGCAGCAGCTGCCGTCGCGGTGCCGGAAGAACCGCAGCACCTGCACCGGGCCGGTGGTCCGGACGGGCACGAAGCGCAGGGCATGCGCCGCCGGACCGCCGGGTGTCCCGGGTTCGTCGGGTTCGTCGGGCACGGTGGTGTCGGTGGTCATCGCTCGTCCTCGGGTGGCCTGGTCGGGAGGGTCGGTGAGGTGCCGTCAGTCGAGGTACTGCAGTGCCGTGCGGCAGTTGCCGGT
The DNA here is from genome assembly GCF_040702125.1 of Kitasatospora sp. NPDC085895. Taxonomy (NCBI): domain Bacteria; kingdom Bacillati; phylum Actinomycetota; class Actinomycetes; order Kitasatosporales; family Streptomycetaceae; genus Kitasatospora; species Kitasatospora sp. NPDC085895. Next base: position 6,111 of record NZ_JBFBJY010000047.1, read on the forward strand.
GGTGCGGGCGTGGTCTGCCCGCGGTTCCTCCGAGCCGTCGGCGGCGGCCCGGAGGAGGGTGAGGGCGGTCCCCCGCACCTCGGCCGGCGGCACGGCCCGGCGGCTGCTCGACGGCACGGGGACGGCGGCGAGGACGGCGGCGAGGACATGGCGGTCGGTCACGGCAGGTGCTTCCTTCCGGTGGTCGGACGGGCGGCCCGGCTACCCGGGTCCCGCTCCACCAGTGGATTCCCTCCGCCCTCCCCGGGTACCGGTTCTTGACGCACGGCCTACGCGGACGGGCCCCGCCTTGACGCGTCCCTGACGCCGCCGTACCACGGCACGGCACTGCACGGCGCCGCTCCGCACCGTGCCCGTGGCTCGCCCGTCACCCGAGGGTGCGGCGGAGCCGGCCGGACAGGCGGCGCCAGATGGCCGTCCCGACGTGGCTCGTCTCCAGGCGGTCGGCCTCCCGGGCGGCCCGCTCGTTGCCGCACTCCGCGGCCCAGCGGTACCAGTCGATGGCCTCCCGGATGTCGCCGCGGGCCTCGCACGCCCGGGCGCCGTCCATGATCGCGGCGTTGTTCCCGGCCTGGCCGGCCCGGCGGAGCCAGTCCAGTGCGGTGCGGACGTCGCCGGGGCCGTCGGCCTCCAGGTGGGTCCGCGCGACCTCTCGCATGGCCTTGGTGCTGCCCGCCAGTGCGGACTGGCGCTGCCACTTCTCGCTGTTGGTGGTGTCGAGCTCGGCCATCGCGTGGATCGCCCTGGGGTCGCCGGCCTCGGCCAGTTCGCGGTACCGCTTGACGGCGCGCTTCCGCAGCCGCCGGCGCTCCTCGGGATCGTCGGTCCGGTCGCGCAGCTTCAGACAGATCCGGGCGATCTCGTGCTTGGCCTCCTTGTCGCCCAGGGCCTCGGCCTGGGTGTAGAAGCGGAGGGCGTCCTGCAGCCGGCCGGTCCGCTCGTGCCCGCCGGCCTCCGCCCGCGCGGCGGCCCGGGCGTCCGCGTCCGCGGTGCGGGCCGCCTTCGCCGACGGCTTCTCCGCGGGCGCGGCAGCGGCCTTCGCCGTGGCCTTGGGCGCGGCGGCCTTCTGGCCCGCGGCCTGCTGCGCTGCCGCCTTCGGCGGAGCGGCCGTCTTCGACGGCGCGGTCTTCCCGGCCGCGGGTGCGGAGGCGGCCCGGAGGCGGCGGGCTTCCTGCGCCGCCCCGGCGTGCCCCTTCGCGGCGGCGCGGTCGTACCACTCGAGGGCCCGGACCCGCTGGCCGGTGCTCTCCAGCAGCGCGGCCGCTTCGACCATCGACGGGAGGTGGTCCCGTTCGCCGGCCCGGCGGAGGTGGTCGATCGCCTCCGCGGTCCGTCCCTCCTCGCGGAGGCGCCGTCCGACGACGTGCAGCGCCTCGGTGTTTCCGGCGGCCCCGGCCCGGCGGTACCAGTCCGCCGACTCGGCCTGCCGCTGCGGGTCCTTGCCCAGGAGCTGCGCGGTCAGCAGCATGCCGTGGGCGTGGCCGGCCTCGGCGGCGCGCCAGTACCAGACCAGCGCCTCCTGGGGCCGCTTCTCCTTGTGGTACCAGGTGCCCAGCGCCAGCATGGCGTTGCTGTCGCCGTCCAGTGCGGCGGCCCGGTGCTGGCGCAGCGCGGTCCGCTCGGCGGCGGGCACCGTGCTGTGCGCCGCGGCGGCCCGCACCCGCAGGACGGCGTCGGCGGCCTTCGGGTGGTTGCGCTCGGCGGCCTTCTCGAACCACTGCAGGGCGTCGGCCAGCCCGCCGGGTTCCTTCTCCATCAGCTCGCCGAGCCGCATCGCGGCGTGCAGGTCTCCGGCCTCGGCCGCCTGGCGGTACAGCGCCGCCGCCTTGGGGAGGTGGTGGGGCAGCCGCTGCTCGATGAGGAAGGCGGCCTCGCGGGCGCCGGTGGGGTTGCCGCCCTCGGCGGACCGCCGGAACCAGTGCAGCGCCCCCTCGGGATCGCCCGCCTGCTTGAGGGAGGCGGCCAACCGCCGCATCGCCTCGGTGTCGCCGGCCTCGGCGTCCGCCAGGAACTTCGCGCCGGGGGTGCCCGGCCGCCCCTTCACCGCGGCGGCAGGCGGGGGTGTGGGCGGGGGCACCTCGACCTTCGCCGGAGCGGTCGGCGGCAGGGTGGTCGACTCCTCCCCCGGTCCACCGGTCGGCGCGGACGCGAGGCTCCGCTCCCGCAGGGCCCGTGCACCCGCCGCCGGCAGGCCGTCGGCCGCCGGTGCGGGAGCGGGCGTCGGCGTGGGCGTCGCCGGACCGGACCGCACCGACCACGCCCGCCCGCTGCGCATCGGCTCGGCCAGATCGAGGGCGATCGCCGACCGCTCGTCGACGGCCTCCCGCAGCACCGGCGGCAGCCAGTCCCGGCCCCGCGGCTGGGCGTCGGCGGGCAGCAGACCGGCGAACTCCGCCGGGTCCGGCCGGTTCTGCGGCTTCGGCTCCAGGCAGGGCCGGACGATCCGCTCCAGCGTCGGCGGCATGCCGTCGAGCTGCGGCCTGCCCTGGAGGATGTTCGCGCCGATCTGCATGGCGGATCCCGGCCCGAACGGGTGCCGGGCGAGGGCGGTGTAGGCGAGGACGAGGCCCAGCGCGAACATGTCGCTGGCCGGGCCGACGCGTTCGTCGCGGAGCTGCTCGGGCGAGGCGAAGGTGGTGGTGCGCAGCGCGACGCCGGTGGCGGTCAGGGTGCCGCCGTGCGCGGGGGCGAGGTGGCGGGCGATGCCGAAGTCGATGACGGCGGGCCCGGTGCCGGCGAGCAGGACGTTGGCCAGTTTGAGGTCGCGGTGCACCAGGCCGGCGGCGTGGATGCCGCGCAGGGCGTCGGTGAGGCCGGTGGCCAGCACACGCCAGGTCCGCTGGGGCAGCGGGGCGCCGTGCAGGTCGAGGGCGTCGGCGAGGTCGATGCCGGGGATGTAGCGGGCGGCGAACCAGGGTTCGGGGGCGTCGGTGTCGGCGTCGACGACCTCGGCGGTGTACTCGGAGCCGACCGCGCGGGCGGCCTGGACCTCCCGGGCGAACCGGGTGCGGAACCGTTCGGGGGCCTCGGCGAGCCGGTCGGGGCGGACGGTCTTGAGGGCGACCGCGCGGCCGTACTCGGTGCGGGCGAAGTAGACGTTGCCCCAGCCGCCCCGGCCGAGCAGCGCGAACAGCCGGTAGCGGCCGATCAGTTCGGGATCGTCCTGCTGCAGGTGCTCCACTCGCCCCCCTCTGCCCGTGCCGCCGCCGTTCTCGACCTGTCCGGATCCGCCCGCCCGGGCCGGTCCGTCCGGGCCGGTCCGTCCGGATCCGCCCGCCCGACTCAGTCCGTCCGGGTCAGCTCGTCGTCCTTCCCCGGCCGCCGGGGCGGTCGGGCCCGGACGCCCTCGGCGCGCTCGCCCGGCCAGCGCTGTCCGCTGCGGCGGAGGACGACACCGGGCACCAGCTCGATCTCGTCGTCCGGGCCGAACCCGCCGTACCGGGCGACGTCCGCCCCTCCCGCGGCCAGGTCGTCGCGGTGCGGCAGCGTCCGCCACGGCGAGGCCGCGCCGCCGGGGCGCAGGGTGCGGATCCGGCTGCGTCCCTTGCTGGTGTCCAGGACGCGGAGGGTGCCGCGGTGGGCGACGATCACCAGGTGGTGGCGGCTGACGGCCAGGCGGCGCCGCTCGGCGAGGAGTCCGGGGTCGATCCGGGCGAGGTGGCCGCGGCCGAGGGCGAATTCGCGGCCCTCGTCCTCGGCGAGGTTCTCCCAGGCCTGGCACTGCCCGTCGACGAGGATCTTGAGCTGGAGGCGGGGGCGCCGGGGCCCGGCGTCGGCGAGCAGGGTGCCGTGGCTGCGGCAGACGACCTTGCCGCCGCGGATCGCCGGGCCCGGGTTGCAGGCCTGCCGGGGGCAGCGCCAGGAGCGTTCGAGGATGTCCGCGCGGGGACGGCCGCCGAGCATCAGGTTGCGCGCCTTGAGGTCGTCGCGTTCGCCCTCGCGGGAGATCTCCCGGTCGGCGACGACCCGCATGTCCCGCCGGACCAGCCGGACGGGACCGCCCCGGGCGGGGCGTTCCGGCCTGAGGAAGTGCTCGCGGTCGCCCTGGATCCAGGGGTGGTCGCCGCGGTGGCCGGTGAAGTTGTCGCTGCTGACGACCGGGGTGCCGAAGACCTTCGCGTGGTCGAGCAGGTCCGGGTCGGCCTTGCCGATGGCGGCGATCAGTCCGCGGTCCCGCCACTCGCGCAGCAGGCCGGGTTCGCCGGGGTCGGGGAACTCGTCGTCGTACCTGCGGTCGAGCAGGCTGTTGTCGGCGATCGCGTGGACGGTGACGTCGGGGTCGCCGGTGGTCCGGCAGAGCGCCGCGAGGACGAGCCGCAGCCGCTCCAGGGAGCGGCGGGTGCCGCCGCCGAGCGCGGTCTCGCGGACGATGTTGGAGAGGTCGATCAGGTAGTCGGCCTGATCCGGTTCGCCCCGGAGATGGCGTTCCATGCCGCGGAAGGCCGCCAGGTCACTCGCCACGCCCGTCACCCCATGCAGCCGGCCCGCCCCGTACAGCAGGAGAGGCTAGCGACTCCCGCGGCCCCGCAGACCGTAATCCGGCAAACCGGGCCCACGGGCGCTCCGGGATGGTAATGGCCGGGCGCCCGGCCCCGGACGGGCCGGCTGCGGGCTGCTTCCGGGCTGTTCCCGGGTGCCCGACCGAGCGGTCCGCCCGGGGGGTCGTCCGGCTTGCCGCCGGGGCGGCCGTCCGGGCTGCGGACAGCCCTTGACATGCGTGTCCGTGGCTGGATTACTGGGATTCCCGGCACCGACCGAACGGTCGGTGGGCATTGGCTGGAGGCGTGATGAGCGGCAGCGGCACGGAGCACCATCGGGACGGGGCGCACCGCCTCGGCGAGCCGCTGCCCGCCGACCTGCGGGACGCCGGCGAGCGCCTCGACCGGCAGGAGCTGGCCGAGCTCCAGCTCCGCCGCCTCCGGCAGACCCTGCGGCACGCGTACGCGAACGTCGAGTTCTACCGCCGCTCCTTCGACGCGGCCGGCGTCCGCCCCGAGGACTGCCGCACCCTCGCGGACCTGGCGCGCTTCCCGTTCACCACCAAGGCCGACCTGCGGGACAACTACCCGTTCGGGATGTTCGCCGTGCCGATGGCCGACGTCCGGCGGGTGCACGCCTCCAGCGGCACCACCGGCCGTCCCACCGTGGTCGGCTACACCGAGAACGACCTGTCCGTCTGGGCGGACGTCGTCGCCCGCTCGATCCGCGCGGCCGGCGGCCGGCCCGGCCACAAGGTGCACATCGCCTACGGCTACGGCCTGTTCACCGGCGGCCTCGGCGCGCACTACGGCGCCGAACGGGCCGGCTGCACGGTGATCCCCGCCTCCGGCGGCATGACGGCCCGCCAGGTGCAGATCATCCGGGACTTCGAGCCCGAGATCATCATGGTCACCCCCTCGTACATGCTCACCCTGCTGGACGAGTTCGAGCGGCAGGGCGTCGACCCGCGCAGCACCTCGCTGCGGGTGGGCATCTTCGGCGCCGAGCCGTGGACGGAGGAGATGCGGCGCGAGATCGAGGAGCGCCTCGACCTGCACGCGGTCGACATCTACGGGCTGTCCGAGGTGATCGGCCCCGGCGTCTCCGCCGAGTGCGTGGAGACCAAGGACGGCCTGCACGTCTGGGAGGACCACTTCTACCCCGAGGTGGTCGACCCGCTCTCCGACGAGAGCCTGCCGGACGGCGAGGGCGGCGAACTCGTCTTCACCTCCCTCACCAAGGAGGCGATGCCGATCGTCCGCTACCGCACCCGCGACCTCACCCGGCTGCTGCCCGGCACCGCCCGTCCGGCGTTCCGCCGGATGGAGAAGGTCACCGGCCGCTCAGACGACATGATCATCCTGCGCGGGGTCAACGTCTTCCCCACCCAGATCGAGGAGATCGTGCTGCGCACCCCGGCGGTCGCGCCGCACTTCCAGCTGGAGCTGACCCGGCGCGGCCGGATGGACCACATGTCCGTCCGGGTGGAGTGCCGCCCGGACGCCACCCCCGAGCAGCGCGAGGCCGCGGCCGCCGCCATCGCCGCGGGCGTCAAGGACGGCGTCGGCGTGAGCGTCGCCGTGGAGGTCGTGCCGCCCGACACCCTGGAGCGCTCGGTCGGCAAGCTCCGCCGGGTCGTCGACACCCGCAACCGCTGAGCCGCCCGGGCCGGACGGACCGTCAGACGGGCTCCTCGCCGAGCACCCGGTGGAGCAGGCCGAGCAGGGCCGTGCGGTCGGCGGCCGGCAGGTCCGCGTAGCACTCGGCGAGGACCTCCTCCGCAACGGTGCGGCCGGCCTCCAGCATCCGTTCGCCGGCGGGTGTCAGCCGGTGGTCGATGCGCCGGCCGTGGCCGGGGGTCCGCTCGATCAGGCCCTGGGCGACGAGCCGGCCGGCGAGGGTGCCGAAGGCCTGCTCGGTCTGGAAGGTCTCGGCGGCGAGGGTGCGGGCCGAGGCGCCGGGCTGCCGGCCGACGGCGCGCAGCGCGTCCCACTGGGCGAGGGTGGTGCCGACCGCGGCGAGTCCGGTCTCCAGCGCCCGGTGCTGACGGTGCTGGACCTGCTTGACCGCTCTGCCGAGTTCCTGCAGATCACTGTGCATGGGCCGATTCTAGGCCATGACCAAGCTAGCTTATATAAGCATCCTTAGTTATGCTCGGCCCATGACCACGAACCGCGCAGTCGCGCTCGACGACGACCTGACCATCACCCTCACCGAGAACGGAACGGGCCGCCCCGCCCTGGTCCTCCACGGCGGCGGCGGGCCCGCCACCGTGGCCGGCCTCTCGGCCCACCTCGCCCGCACCCTGCACACCCTCACCCCCGTCCACCCCGGCTGGGACGGCACCCACCGCCCCGACCGGCTCACCCGCATCGCCGACCTCGCGCAGGTCTACCTGCGGCTGCTCCGCGACCGCGGGCTGACCGACGTCCTGCTGGTCGGCTCCTCCCTCGGCGGCTGGATCGCCGCCGAGATGGCCGTCCGGGACACCGCCGGGACGGTCGGCGGCCTCGTCCTGGTCAACGCCGTCGGCGTGCACGTCGAGGGCGAGCCGATCCGCGACGTCCTCACCCTCGACGCCCACGGCCTCGCCGAGCACGCCTGGCACGACGCCGAGCGGTACCACGTCGACCCGGCCGGGCTCCCCGCCGCCGAACTCGCCCGCCGCCAGGGCAACACGGCCACCATGCGCGCCCTCGCCGGCGACCCCTACATGCACGACCCCGAGCTGCTCGGCCGGCTCGGCGGGGTCGAGGTCCCCGCCCTGCTCGTCTGGGGCGAGAGCGACCGGATCGTCACCCCCGCGTACGGCGCCGCCTACGCCCGTGCCTTCGCCGACGCCCGCCTCGCCCTCGTCCCCGCCGCCGGCCACCTCCCGCACATCGAGCAGCCCGAGGCCACCTTCGCCCTCCTCGACGCCCACCTCGCCTGACCCGCCCGGCTCCGGCTCCGGGCAGTGGGCTCAGCCGGCGCCACCCGAGTGCTCCCGCCCGTTGGCGTTGAACCCGGTGAAGGGGTGCACGCCCGTCGGATCGGCCCCTGCGTCCCCATCGCCCCCGGCCCGCCGGTCGGCGCGGAACCGCCCGACCAGCAGGGCCAGCACCCGGCGGAACCGTGACGGCGCGGGCGCACCGCCACCGGTCCGCACGAAGTGCGGCCGCCGCGGCAAACCCGCCGGTCCGGGACGGTCACCATCCACCGGGCACTCCTCGTCCGCCGGAGGAAGCCCTCGGGCCCGGGTTGCGCACCGGCCCCGGGACGTCCTCGAGCTCCTCGTACACCACCTCGTTCCAGGGTCCCACCGGGATGCGCTTCGCCGCGTTCACGGCAGGGGTCACGGTGTCGCCGGCGCACGGTGCGGGTGGGGCCGTCGTCCTGCCTGCCCGAACTCCGTCCACCCGCCCGCACCCGGGAACCGGACCCCGCTACACCACCGCCGGTTCGGCGCGGCCGCGCAGCCGCGAGGGACGCAGCGCGACGAGGGCCGTCACCGCACCGAGGAGCACGGCCGCCGCGGTGAACGCCGCCGCCGGGGCGGCCCGGTCCGCCAGCAGGCCGCCCGCGGCCGAGCCCAGGGCGCCGCCGAGGTTGTAGGCGGTGTTCACCCAGGCCCCGGCCTCCGTGCGGGCGCCGGCCGGGACGAGGTCCTCGACCAGCAGGTAGCCGGTGACCAGCAGGGCATCCGTGCAGGCGCCCGCCAGGAACAGGCCGAACGCGGCACCCGGCGGGGCGAACAGCACCGCCGGCAGCCCGTAGCAGGCCGTCGCCGCGGCCGCGAGCAGCAGCAGCCGCCGTCCCGGTGCGGCCCGCCAGGCCAGCCGCCCGTACACCAGGCCGCCGACCGCGCCGCCCACCGAGAACAGCGCGAGCAACGGCCCGGCCGCGCCGGCACCCCAGGCGGCGACCACCACCAGCTCGTCGACCGCGAGTGCCGCCGCGACGGCGCACACCACCGCCAGCAGCGGAGCGAAGCCGGGCGCCCGCAGCGGACCGAGGACCGTGCCGCCCGCCGCGGGCTCCGGAAGGGCCGTCGGCCGGCCGCGCAGCGCCCGGGCGAACGCGGCGAATCCGGCCGATGCGAGCAGGGCGCAGACGGCGAGCGCCCGGGCGGCCGTGGTGTGCGCCGCGAGCAGTCCGCCGAGGACCGGACCGCAGGCGAAGATCGTCGACTCGGCCACCGTGTCGAGGCTCAGCGCGCACCGGCGCTGCTCCTCGCCGTCGGCCAGCTCGCCCCACACCGTGCGCATCAACGGCCCGACGGGCGGCGGGAAGACGCCGGCCGCCGCGGCCAGCAACAGGGCCGCCCAGGACGGCAGGCCGACGGCGGAGCCGGCCGCCAGTGCGAACAGCAGCAGGGTGTAACAGCACGTCAGGGCCATCAGTGCGGCGGGCCGCCGGGACACCAGCCGGGCGCGGACCGGGCCGAGCAGCGCCGAGAGCAGGCCGAACACACCGGCGGCCGCACCGGCCGCCGCGAACGAGCCGGTGCCGTCGCGGAGCGCGAGCAGCAGCGGCAACGGGAGGACGCCGTAGCTCAGCCGGGCGAGGAGCGCCGCGGCGAACGGCGCACGGGCATGCGGAAGGGAGAGGACAGCGCGATAGCCGACGCTGCCCCGGGAGGATCGGGACACGGGTGATCTCCGGTACGGGAAACGGACATGACGGGTCGACGGATCGCCGCCCCGTCCCGCCCGCGGAAGGGGCGAGGGGCGGCCGGAGTCGACCTGTCAGTGCGGCCCGGAGATGTCCATGCCGGAATCCTACGGTCCCTCACCACCCGCCCACCACCGCCTTCACCGAACCGGTTCCCCCGCAGGGGGCTCCCGCCCCCGGCGGCCGGCGAGCAGCCACCCCGCTGACGGCGGCGGGTCATGGGCTGCGCCGGGTGGACGTCGACGATCTCGCACGGCAGGCGGTCAACCTCGGTGGGGTTCCACCCCGGGTGGTGGACTCGCTCCTCGCACACGGGCACCTGGACGTGGTGGTCCGGGCCGCCCGCGAGCGTGCGGACTGCTTCTGCGCGCGGGCGGCGGCGCGCGGACTGTGCGAGGTCGGGGCGCTCGAACGGGCCTGGCGGTGGTGGAGCCGTTCGCACGGACGGGCCGGCCGCCTGCCGGTGCTGTGCCGGGAACCACCGTTCAGGAGCAGCCCTCACGGCACTCAGGTGGTCGATTCGGGGGCACGTGGGGCATTCCGGCCCGCCAGGCCGGGGTACGGCTGTGCAGTCCGGGAGTGGTGCTCCTGACGGGTCCGGCTCGCCCCTGGTGCGCGCGGTTGCCCGGCGCTCAGCGGGCGAAGAAGGCGCTCATGCCGTCGACGTCCGAGAGGTAGCTGTCGATCGCGGTGATCACGCCGTCCCGCACGGTGAGGACGGTGGCGAGGTGCTCGTCGAGTTCGCGGCCGTCGGCGGCGAGGGCGGTGTTGTGGAGCGAGAGGGCGACGCCGTGCTGGCCGACGAGGACGTGGAGCAGTTCGGTGCGGACGCCGCGTCCGGCGATCTCCCAGGCGCGGGTGGCGGCGGCGTCGCGGCCGTGCACGGCGCCGGAGATCGTTCCGCTGCCCGGCATCGACCAGACGACGTCCTCGGCCAGCAGTGCCCGCAGCCCCGCGTCGTCGCGTGCCCCGAACGCGGCGAGGAACCGCTCCGCGACCCGTGCGTGTCCGCTGCTCTCCACCATTCCCGCTCCTCCCGAGGGCGATTCGTCCTGGACCGACCCTAGGCCGCCGCGCAGCGGTCCGAACAGCCCCCGACGGGTGGTGTTGATACCGGTGTCAGCAACACCGAGACGCCCGCGAGGGCCACCGTCCGCCGCTGCCGAGGAAATCCGTCCGTTTACCGGTCAGTAGCCAATTCGTCCCGGAGCCTTGACGGGTGCTTTGCCGCTCGCGATTCTCGGGTGGATCCCGCACGGCATGCGCAGTACAAATCCCCCACCGCCTCCCGATGAAGCGAGGTGCGATTCCTTGACCACGCATCACCGCCGCAGAAGCCGCACGGCCACCACCCTCGTGGCGCTGCTTCTCGCCCTCACCGCCGGTGCCTTCGGCGCCGTCCGGGCCCCCGCGGCGCACGCCGCCGGCGGCTGGTGGGAGCCCGCGGCCCGACCCGCGCCCGACTCGCAGATCAACGTGACGGGGGCGCCGTTCACCGGTACCGACGCCGACGGAAACGTCCGCGGCTTCGTGGACGCGCACAACCACCTGATGTCCAACGAGGGTTTCGGCGGCCGCATCATCTGCGGCGCGACCTTCTCAGAGAAGGGCGCGGCGGACGCGCTCAAGGACTGCCCGGAGCACTACCCCGACGGCGCGCTCGCCCTGTTCGAGAACGTCACCGGCGGCGCCGACGGCCACCACGACCCGGTGGGCTGGCCGACCTTCAAGGACTGGCCGGCCCACGACTCGCTGAGCCACCAGCAGAACTACTACGCCTGGGTGGAGCGCGCCTGGCGCGGCGGCCAGCGCGTCCTGGTCAACGACCTCGTCACCAACGGGCTGCTGTGCTCGATCTACCCGTTCAAGGACCGCAGTTGTGACGAGATGACGGCGATCCGGCTGGAGGCGCAGAAGAGCTACGACCTGCAGGCGTACATCGACCGGATGTACGGCGGGCCGGGCAAGGGCTGGTTCCGGATCGTCACCGACAGCGCGCAGGCGCGGCAGGTGATCGAGCAGGGCAAGCTGGCGGTCGTCCTCGGGGTGGAGACCTCCGAGCCGTTCGGCTGCAAGCAGATCCTGGACATCGCCCAGTGCGACGAGGGCGACATCGACCGCGGCCTCGACGAGCTGTACGAGCTCGGGGTGCGCAGCATGTTCCTGTGCCACAAGTTCGACAACGCGCTGTGCGGCGTCCGCTTCGACGAGGGCACCATCGGCGTCGCGGTGAACGCCGGGCAGTTCCTGTCGACCGGCACGTTCTGGAAGACCGAGAAGTGCGCCGGCCCGCAGCACGACAACCCGATCGGTCTGCCGACCGCGCAGGCGGCGTCGCTGCTGCCGAAGGGCGTGCAGATCCCGACGTACGCGGGCGACGCCCAGTGCAACACCCGTGGCCTCACCCGGCTCGGCGAGTACGCCGTGCGCGGCATGATGCGGCGTCACATGATGCTGGAGGTCGACCACATGAGCGTGAAGGCGGCCGACCGCGCCTTCGAGCTGCTGGAGTCGCAGGCGTACCCGGGTGTGATCTCCAGCCACAGCTGGATGGACCTGCAGTGGACGGAGCGGCTGTACCGGCTCGGCGGGTTCGCCGCGCAGTACGCGCACTCCGCGGAGGGCTTCGTCGCCGAGGCGCACCGCACGGAGGCGCTGCGCGACCGGTACCACGTCGGGTACGGCTACGGCACGGACCTGAACGGGGTCGGCGGCTGGCCGGGTCCGGTCGGCGAGGACGCCCCCAATGCGGTGCGCTACCCGTTCCGCACCGCCGACGGCGGTTCGGTGGTCGACCGGCAGGTCACCGGCGACCGCATCTGGGACTACAACAAGGACGGCATGGCGCACGACGGCCTCGTGCCGGACTGGATCGAGCAGATGCGGCTCAGCGGCGGCCAGGACGTGGTGGACGACCTGATGCACGGCGCCCAGTCCTACCTGGACACCTGGAAGGCCACCGAGGGCCACCGGCCGGGCACCGACCTCGCCGCGGGCCGGGCGGCCGCCGCCAGCTCGTCCGAGTGGTCCCTGTTCACCAGTTACCGGCCCGGCCGGGCGGTGGACGGCGACCGGGGCACCCGCTGGGCGAGCGGCTGGAGCGACGACCAGTGGCTGCAGGTGGACCTCGGCTCGCCGCGGACGGTGAACCGGGTCACCCTCGACTGGGAGCGCGCCTACGGCCGGGAGTACCGCATCGAGCTGTCGGCCGACGGCAGCACCTGGCACACCGCCTGGTCGACCGCCGCGGGCAACGGCGGCATCGACACGGCCTTCTTCGACCCGGCCCAGGCCCGCTACGTGCGGGTGCACGGCGTCAAGCGCGCCACCGGCTGGGGCTACTCGCTGTACGAGGTCGGCGTCTTCGGTCCCTGACCGGGGCCGGAAGGAACGAGTGGGGCCGGCGTCCGGACGGGCGCCGGCCCCGCTCCCTCCGACGGGTACGGCCGTCAGGCCGCCGGGGGCTGCGCCGGTGCGGCCGCGGCCGGCTCGCCCCCGACGGCGGGGCCCTCCCGGAGCCGGCCGGGAGGAGCTTGACCAGGCTGACGAAGAGCAGCACGAGGCCGGCGGTCAGCAGGATGTGCCCGAGGCCGGCGATCCCGGCGATCGCCGCGCCGCTCTCGTGGCCGAGCACGGTCAGCGTCCCGTGCACGGTCATCATGCCGACGGTGAGGGCGAGGCCCGCGTTGTAGATCCAGTAGAACCAGGGGAAGAGTCTGCTGCCGGTCAGTCCGAACTGCTTCTCCAGCACCAGCACGATGAGGAAGAAGAGCATCCCGAGGGCCAGCAGATGGGTGTGGACGACGCCGAGTCGGGAGTCGCCGGTGAAGTCCTCGGCCTTGGTCAGCTCGCGGTAGTACAGGCCGCTGACCACGCCGAGGATCATGTAGACGTGCGCCGTGTTGAGGATTCTCCGCATACTGCTCGCCTCCGGACCGGTGGGATCGTGAGGCCCCACCCTCACCCGGAATCCGATGAGCCATCAACCGGGTCGCCGGTGAAGATCCCGCGGTCTCCGGCCCGCCGCCGCGGCCCGTCCTCCCCCGTGGCCGCCCGGCCGCGGCGTAGGCTCGAGGGCATGGCGGACGCGCAGTTCACGGTGCGGGCGGTCGGACGGGTGGAGTCGCCGCTGCGGACCCGGGCCGAGGCCCCGAGGCAGGGCGACGAGGGCGCCCCGGAGACCTGGCTGGTCTTCGAGCCCGAGGTGGCCCGGGGGCTGCGCGAACTGGCGGCCGGCCAGGAGGTCCTGCTGCTGACCTGGCTCGACCGCGCCGACCGCGGGGTGCTCGCCGTGCACCCGCGTGGCGACCTCGCCCGTCCGGAGACCGGCGTCTTCGCCACCCGCTCCCCCGACCGCCCCAACCCGATCGGGCTGCACCGCGTCACGATCCTCGCCGTCGACGGGCTGCGCCTGCGCGTCAGCGGCCTGGAGGCCCTGGACGGCACCCCGGTCCTGGACGTCAAGCCGGTCCTCCCCGGATCCGCCGAGCGCTGACCCGGGCTCCCCCGTCCCCGGCGCGCCCCTCCGACCCGGCCGCCGCACCGACCCCTTGCCAATTGGTATAGGCCAATCGTAGGCTCCAGGGCGGCTGACGGTGTGTCGAGTCCACACCGCCGCGCCCGCAGGCTCCCCGGGTTCGCACCTCTCCCCCACAACCGGCCCGAATCCGTACGAGGAGAACCATGTCCTGGACCCGCAGAGTCCTCGCCGCCGGCGTGCTGACGGCCGGCGCACTGGCCGCGACCGCCGGCACGGCCAGCGCGCACGGCTCGCTGTTCGGCCCCACCAGCCGGGTGGCGGCCTGCTACGCCGAGGGCCCCGAGCACCCCCAGTCCCAGGTCTGCAAGGACCTGGTCGCGATGAGCGGCACCCAGCCGCTGTACGACTGGAACGAGGTCAACATCGCCGACGCGAACGGCCGCAGCCAGCAGATCATTCCGGACGGCAAGCTGTGCTCGGCCAACCGCGACAAGTACAAGGCGCTCGACATGGCCCGCACCGACTGGCCGGCCACCTCCGTCACCGCGGGCAGCAACGCCTTCAACTTCCGCGTCACCGCCCCGCACCAGGGCGTCATGACGCTCTACATCACCAAGAGCGGCTACAACCCGACCCAGCCGCTCAAGTGGTCCGACCTCGACCTGGCCAACCCGGTCGCCCAGTACGCCACCGGGCGGACGGCGACCAACGGCTACTACACCTTCAACGGCACGCTGCCCAGCCGCACCGGCCGCCAGCTGGTGTACCTGGTCTGGCAGCGCACCGACAGTCCGGAGGCGTTCTACGGCTGCTCGGACGTCGACTTCGGCGGTTCGGCGGCCGCGGCCGGCCTCGCCGCCCCGATCGCGCCGGGGACGCCGACCGAGCAGCAGGTCGTCGCCGACGCGCCCAAGTCCACCGTGAGCCACCACGACCACGGCGCGGCGGCGGCCGCGGCGACCGCGGAGCTCGCGGCGGCCCCGGTCACGCCGGCCACCGGCTCGGCCGCCTCCGCCGTGCTGCTGGGCGTGGTGGGCCTGTCGCTGGTCTCGGCCGGCGCGTCCGGGGTGTACCTGTACCGGCGCACCCGGACGGTGGCCGCCGCCGTCTGACGGGTCGCCCCTGCCGGGCCGGGAGCGCATCGCGCGTCCGGCCCGGCAGGGGCACCGCCCCGCACGGTGACGCCGCGCTCGGACAACTCCACCGCCCCGGCCGGGTGTTGATCGGGCGACGGGCGGATCACGGCTCCGCAACGCGCCGGGCCGGCCGCCCCGCTGCGGCGATAGCGTCGGCGCCTCGCACCGCCGACCCTGGGGAGCCCATGCGCGTCCGCACCACCGCCCTCGTCTGCACCGCCGTCCTCGCGGCCGCGACCGCCTGCGCCGACCCCGGTCCTGGGGCCACGGCCGGCGGGCCCGCCGCCGCTCCGGTCTCCGGCCCGACCCGGGCGGTCGGCGACGCGGCCGCCGTCACCAGGCGCCTGCTCGCCGCCGGACTCCCGGTGAGGCTGACCGTCACCTACACCGGCGCCGACGACCCGGACGGGCTGCTCGGCCGGCCCGGCCAGTACGCGTCGAAGGCCGCCTTCGACGACACCCGGGTGTCCGACAGCCCGCTGGCCAGGGAGGAGGCCGCCGGGCGCCGGCGCGACGCCGTCTCCTACGGCGGCGCCGTGGAGGTCTTCGCCGCCCCGGAGGACGCCGGGGCCCGGGCCGACGACCTGGCCGGCCGGCAGCAGCCCGGGACCGGCGGCGCCCGGCCCGACTACGTGTACCGCTCGGGTGTGGTCGTGGTCCGGGTGTCGCACCTGCTGACGCCCGAACAGGCGCAGGCCTACGCGCGGGCGATCGGCTGACCGCTGCCGCTCGAGCCGGGGCCGGGCCCGGGCGGGGGACGCGACCTGCCGGATCGTCGGGCGCCGCCCGCCGTCCGGCAAGCCGGACGACCGCACGCGCCCACCCGTTCCGGCCCGGGGCGGCGGGGAGGCACCGGCCCGGGACCCCTGGGATCCTGGCCGTACCACGCCCCCACGCCCAGCGAGGAGCGGACATGTCCGGACAGTTCGAGGCGACCGTCGAGATCGACCGGCCGGTGGACCAGGTCTTCGCCTATCTGGCGGACGGCCGGCACGACCCCGAGTTCAGCCCCCGCGTCCAGCGGATCACCAAGTCGCCGGACGGCCCGACCACCGTCGGCACGGTCTTCCGCAGCACGGTGAAGGACGCCGGGATGAAGTCGGCCCGGGAGTTCCGCATCACCCGGTTGGAGGCACCCCGCACGGTCCGCTGGGCCGAGCAGAGCAAGAACCTCATCACCGCCGAGGGCGGCTACGACCTCGAACCGCTGCCGGACGGCCGCACCAGGGTGCGGATCTTCAACGAGCTGGAGGGCCACGGCCTGGGCCGGCTGCTGCTCGGCCCGGCCCTGCACGCCGCCCGCAAGGACGCACCGGCCTTCGGCGAGCGGATCAAGAACGCGGTCGAGCACTCCTGACGACCCGCGGTCGGCGGCGGTCCGCAGCGCCGTCGCCCCGCCGGGACAACCGGTGGGCGCACCCGCGGAGTTGCCGTCCGGGCGGGCTCCGGCGACCGTGGGGAGGTGGAGTGCCGCCGGGGCCCGTCGGACGGGTCCCGGGTCCGGCGGATCAGCGCCGGAGCGGCTCTGCGCCGAGCACGCCGGCCGGTTCGCGGGTGTGCGTCCCGGACCTCCGCGTCCGCGGGGCACCCTGCCGGCCCGAGCGCAAGGGAGCAGGACATGACCGAGGCCCGACCCGGAGTCGACGGGCAGCCCTCCGCCGGAGCGGCGCCGACCCCGGCCCGGCCGGACGGCCGCCGCGGCGAGTCGGCCGCGGACCTCCGGCGGATCGGCGTCAACCCGGACTTCTGGTACCCGGTGGCCGTGTCGCGGAAGGTCAAGCGGCAGCGCACCTTCGCCGCCGTCTTCGCGGGCGAGCGGATCGCGCTCTACCGCGGCCGCAGCGGCAGGGTCTACGCCCTGGAGGACCGCTGCGCGCACCGCCAGGTGCCGCTCAGCATGGGCGTGGTGGAGGACGAGATCCTGCGCTGCTGCTACCACGCCTGGGCCTACCGCGGGAACGGCCGCATCTCGCAGATCCCGTACCTGCCGAAGGGCTGCGAGCGGCCGCCGCGCGGGGTGCGGTCCTTCCCGGTGCGGGAGGCCTTCGGGCTGGTGTTCGTCTTCCCTGGCGATCCGGAGAAGGCCGAGTCCGCGCCGTTCCCGGTGCTGCCGGAGTTCGGCTCGCCCACGCACCGCACCATGACGTTCTCCCGCACGGTGAAGTGCCACTACTCGTTCATGCACGAGAACCTGCTCGACATGAACCACCAGTTCCTGCACCGCGGCGTGCTGGGCCGGATCAGGCCCGAGCTGCTCGGGTACGAGAGCGGGCCGCGGTCCGTGGAGGCGCGCTACCTCTTCGTGCCGGCCGGCGGTCGCAAGGACCGCGGCGCGGGCCTGCTGTCCGCCGAGGGCTTCGGCGGCAAGGACCGCCCGGACGTCATCACCATCCGTACCGAGTACCCGTACCAGACCCTGCACGACGTGCCGGAGGACGCCGAACTCCCGGCGTTCTCGCTCTGGGCGGCGTACGTGCCGGAGGACGCCGAGCAGCGCACCAACCACGCCTACGGCCTGCTGATGATCGCCAAGCCGCCCGTCCCCGGGGCGCTGCACGTGGCGTGGCCGTTCATCCGGCGGTTCACCGAGCGGGTCTTCGCGCAGGACCGGATGGCGGTGGAGGCCGAACAGCGGGCCTGGGACGAGCAGGGCGCGGACCGCAACCACGAGGTGTTCCCGCTCATCCTGGACGTCCGCGACGTGCTGCGCAGCAACGGCGTCCCGCTCTCGGCGCAGCCGGCCGCGGGCCCCGGCGGGGCACCGTACCCCAACGGCTCCGCCGCCCGCGCCGGTGAGGGGCTCGCCGGGGCGTCCGCCGAACCGCAGTCGGCCGATCGGAGACAGCCGTGAAGGACCTGAAGTTCGAACAGAAGCGCTCGCTGTCGCGGATCGAGGCGGCGGCGCAGCTGGAGGCGCTGGCGGCCGCGCTGCGCCACGGCGGTTCGGCCGAGCTGGAGCTCGGCCCGGGAGTGCTCACGCTGCGCGTCCCCGACGAGCTCCGTACCGAGTTGGAGGTGGAGTCGGGCGAGGGCGAGATCGAGGTGGAGATCGAGCTGAAGTGGTCGACCGGGGAGGCCGCGGACGGCTGAGCGGGACGGACCGCCGCGGCCGACCGACGGGGTCGGCGGGGCAGCGGGGCGGGACCGGCGGGAGTGCGCCCGGAGGGGTGCGCTCCCGCCGGTCCGTGTCCGCCCCGCCGTTGGTCACGCCATAGCAGAAGATCTCGATCCGGTGCGGAGCTGAACCCGAAGTCCGCCCGCACGAGCGAATCCGGCTCCGGACTCCTCCATGACAACTCCCGGTGCGGCAAGTCTGGTTGGCGGCAGCGACCGGCGGACCGACGGGCCCGCCGCACGGCTGCCGGGCACCGGCGTGCGAATACCTGGCCGAAACCCTGGCACGTTCCACATGAATGCACTGATTCACCTGCGTAGTAGTGTTTTTGAGGTCTCGTCAGACATGTCCGGAAACCGGCTATGCTTCTTCCGGCTCGGCCCGCCGCACCGCCGTCGCACCAGGTCACCCGGACCGACGCGGGTGCCGCGCCGCCCGCCAGACGCAGCCCCCCACGTCCCCCGGAGCGGCCGCCGCCCGTCCGTCCCCCGCCACCCGCTCGATCGCTTGAGGATGCCGATGCTTCGTGCTGGATCGCCCCCCGCCAACCGGGTCTCCGCTCCCGTCCTCGGGTGGCTCCTGCCCACGGTGGTGACAGCGACAGCCGTGGTCGCCGCCGTCTCGGTGGTCTCGTCCGGTGCCCGCGCGGGAGTCCTCTGGTGCGGGCTGGCGTGCACGGCGGCCGTGGCCGCGGCCGCCGCCGAGGCGGCCCGCCGGGGGCGCGCGCTGACCGCCCTGCGGGAGCAGTGCGCCCGGCAGGAGGAAGAACTGAACGCCCGGCTGGCCCGGCAGCAGGCCGAAACGCTCGAACTGGCCACGGTCGCCCTGCCCGAGGCGGTGGCCCGGCTCCAGCGCGGCGAGTTCCCCGAGGACGTCCTCAAGGCGTTCGAGCGCCGGGAGGCCGGCGCGGCCAACGAGTTCCGCGCCGCGCGGGAGGCCGTGCTGCGCACCGTGCTGGACGCGGTCGACAACGAGGAGGGCATGCGCGAGTCCGCCCAGCGGGCCTTCGTCAACATCGCCCGCCGCGTCCAGGCGATCGTCCACCGGCAGGCCCAGGACCTGCGCACCATGGAGGACCGGCACGGCAACGATCCGGCCGTCCTCGACGACCTGCTGCTGCTCGACCACGGCAACGCGCTGATCGGCCGCCTCGCGGACAGCATCGCCGTCCTCGGCGGCGCCCGGCCCGGCCGCCAGTGGAGCCGGGCGGTGCCGCTGTACTCGGTGCTCCGCGGCGGCATCTCCCGGATCCTCGACTACCGCCGCGTCGAACTGCACCCGGTCTCCGAGGTCGCCGTGGTCGGCCCCGCCGTGGAACCGCTCATCCACGCGCTCGCCGAGCTGCTGGACAACGCCACCCGCTACTCGCCGCCGCACACCAGAGTGCACCTGTCCGCCACCGAGGTGCAGGCCGGGATAGCGATCGAGATCGAGGACGGCGGCCTCAGCCTCAGCGAGGAGGGCCGGGCCCGCGCCGAGCGCATGCTCCGGGACGCACAGGCCGGCATCGACCTCAACGACCTCGGCGAGACCCCCCGGCTCGGCCTGGCCGTGGTCGGCCGGCTCGCCCAGGCGTACGGCTTCCAGGTCTCGCTGCGCCCGTCCGCCTACGGCGGGGTGCGCGCGGTGCTGATCGTGCCGCAGCAGCTGATCACCACGGCCCCCGCCACCGGCCGGGCGCACGGCATCGGCGCCGCCGCGGGTCTGCGGCCGGTCCCGGGCGCGATCCCGCAGCCCGCCTCCGAGCCCCGGCCGTACGGCCGGACGACGGCGGGCGCGCTCTCCGCCGGCCAGTCGTTCGGGTCGAACGCGGGGATCCTCGCGGAGTCGGGCCGTACGGACAACGAGATTCCGGTGGTGGCCGAGCGGGCCCCGAACGGGTTGCCGCAGCGCCGCCGCCACGCCAGGCCCTCCCGGCCGGGCCCGGAGGTCTCCCGGGTCCCCGAGCCGGCCCAGGCACCGGTACAGCCCGGCATGTGGCTGGCCGCGTTCCACGAGGGGGTGAACGGCCACACGCCGTCCACCGGTACGGCCGGCCCCACCAGTGAAGAGTCGGCAGGGAAGGGCGAGCAGTGATTCAGCAGCGCAGCAACATGGACTGGATGCTCAAGGAGCTGGCGAACGGCGTCCCGCACACCCGCCACATCATCGTGCTGTCGGCGGACGGCCTGCGGATGGCGCAGTACGGCACCGACCCGGACACCGCCGACCGCCTGGCCGCCGCCTGCGCCGGCCTGCAGAGCCTGGCCACCGCCGTGGGCCACGAGTTCCCGCACGGCGACGGCCGGATGCGGCTGGTGGTGATCGAGGTGAGCGGCGGCTTCTTCTACCTGATGTCCGCCGGCGCCCGGGCCTACCTGGCGGTGCTCGCCGACGAGGGCGTGGACGCGGGCCTGATGGGCCAGCGGATGCGGGACCTCGTCGCCAGGATCGGCGAGCATCTCAGCACACCGCCCCGCAACGGCGAGCAGGTCGCATGAGTGCAGGCGACCAGGACTGGGACGAGGGAATCCCCGAACGTCTCTATGTGATCACGCGAGGCCGCAGCGGCCTGGCCGAGCAGGCCACGTTCGACCTGGTCACCCTGATCGTCTCCCGCGCGGAACCGGCGCCCACCATGCAGCCGGAACTTGCGGCGATCCTGCGGATCTGCGGTTCGCCGCTCTCCGTGGCCGAGATCTCCGCCTACCTCGGGCTGCCGACCAGCGCGGTCACCGTGCTGCTGGCAGACCTCCTCGCCGACGGACGGATCGAGGCGCGATCCCCCGTCCCGCAGGCGATCCTCCCCGACCGCGCCCTGCTGGAGGCGGTGATCCATGGACTACAGAGGCTCTGACACGCTCGCCGGACCGGCGAGCGCGGACCTGCTGCCCGACTCGGCCACCATGGCGGTGAAGGTGGTGATCGTCGGTGGCTTCGGCGTCGGCAAGACCACCCTCGTCGGATCGGTGAGCGAGATCCGGCCGCTGACCACCGAGGAGACGATGACCCAGGCCGGCGCGGGCGTCGACGACCTGGCCGGGATCGAGCGCAAGACCTCCACCACGGTGGCGATGGACTTCGGCCGGATCAGCATCACCGACGAACTGGTGCTGTACGTCTTCGGCACGCCCGGCCAGGAACGCTTCTGGTTCCTCTGGAACGGGCTGTTCGAAGGCGCGCTGGGCGCGGTCGTGCTGGTCGACACCCGGCGCCTGGAGGTGAGCTTCGACGTGATCGGGCGGCTGGAGGACCGCGGCGTGCCCTTCGTCGTGGCCGTCAACTCCTTCCCGGAGTCCCCCGGTTACCCCACCGAGGACCTGCGGGCCGCGCTCGACCTGGACCCCGAGGTGCCGATCGTCGCCTGCGACGCCCGGACCCGCGAGTCCAGCAAGGACGTCCTGCTCACGCTGATGCACTACCTGTACGGCCTCTCCGCCCGGGCGGCCCGGTGACCCGGCCGCCCGGCTGACACTCCGCCGCCCGCCCGTCCCCGCACCGCCCGTCCCCGACGAACCGCCACCCGCGACGACCCCGGAGCCATCGTGACCTCGCCGTTCCCCGAGAACACCTCCGCCACCCCGCCGCCCGGGTGCCCCGCCCACGGGCTCGGCCCCGACGGTCTGCGCCGCCTCTACGGCCCCGAGGCCGAGGCCGACCCGGCCGGCCTGTACGAGAAGCTGCGCGCCGAGCACGGCGAGGTGGCCCCCGTGCTGCTGCACGGCGACATCCCCGCCTGGCTGGTCCTCGGGCACTCGGCGAACCTCGCCGCGATGCGCACCCCGTCCCGGTTCTCCCGGGACTCCCGCCGCTGGACGGCCTTCCAGAACGGCCTGGTCACCCCGGAGTCCCCGCTGATGCCGGTGATCGCCTGGCAGCCGCTCTGCGTGTTCGCCGACGGGGAGGAGCACCGTCGGCTGCGCGGCGCGGTGACGGACGGCCTGAACCGCTTCGACCGGCGCGGGATCCGCCGCTACGTCACCCGCTTCGCCGACCAGCTGATCGAGGAGTTCGGCGCGTCCGGCCGGGCCGAACTGGTCTCCCAGTTCGCCGAGCACCTGCCGATGCTGGTGATGACGCAGCTGGTCGGCATGCCCGAGGAGTACGGACCGCGGCTGGTCGAGGCCGCCCGCGACCTCATGAAGGGCACCGAGACGGCGATCGCGAGCAACGACTACGTGGTGGCGACGCTGCGCCGGATGATGGAGCGCAAGCGGGAGGCGCCCGGTGCCGACCTGGTGAGCTGGCTGATGCAGCACGAGGCCGGGCTCACCGACGACGAGGTGCTGGAGCACCTGCGGGTGGTACTGCTCGCGGCGAACGAGACCACCGTCAACCTGATCGCGGACGGGCTGAAGATGGTCCTCACCGACCGGCGGTTCCGCGCCCACCTGTCCGGCGGCCAGATGACGCTGCCCGACGCCCTGGACCAGGTGCTCTGGGACTCCCCGCCGATGCTGCTGGTCGCGGGCCGCTGGGCCACCGGCGACACCGAGCTCGGCGGGCAGCAGATCAAGGCCGGCGACATGCTCCTGCTCGGCCTCGCGGCCGGCAACGCCGACCCGGCCGTCCGCCCGGACCTGTCGACGCCGCTCTTCGGCAACCGCTCCCACCTGGCCTTCGGCAGCGGACCGCACGAGTGCCCGGGCCAGGACATCGGCCGGGCCATCGCGGAGACCGGCATCGACATCCTGCTGACCCGCCTGCCGGACCTCCGACTCGCCGTCCCCGAGGCCGAGTTGACCTGGACCTCGGCCTGGATCTCCCGGCACCTGGTCGAGCTGCCGGTGAGCTTCTCCCCGCGCACGGCCGAGTCCGCGCCGACGGCCGCCGCCCCGCCGGTGGTACCGGCGACACCGACCGTCCCGGCACCGGCCGCACCGGCCGTCCCTGCCACCCCGGCCGCAGCCCCTGCCCCGGAGCCGGTCGCGGCGGTGGTGCCGCGCCAGCGGCGCAGCTGGTGGACGGCGCTGACGAGCGTCTTCCGGCGCTGACCGCCCCGCGGACCGCAGGTCCCGGGGCGGCTCCGGTGGTGAGCGGTGGGCGGTGGTCAGCGGCTGTCGTAGGCCCGGCGGGCCGCTTCCACCGCCGGGAGGGCGCGCTCGACCCAGCGGCCCAGGCCGCCGACCAGGTCGGCGGCCTGCTCGCCGAGCGGGGTGAGGCCGTAGTCGACCCGGGGCGGGATGACCGGGTGGGCCTCGCGGTGCACGAAGCCGTCCCGCTCCAGGGTCTGGAGGGTCTGCGCCAGCATCTTCTCGCTCACTCCGGCGACCGCACGGCGCAGCTCGCTGAAGCGGTAGCCGCGCTCGCGCAGGGCGATCAGCACCAGGACGCCCCAGCGACTGGTGACGTGCTCCAGGATCCCGCGGGAGGGGCACATCCGGTCGGTGACGTCTCCGATGACGGCGGCAGGGGCGGACCCGCTGTCGAGCGGGGTACTTACCTTCATATCAGTACCGTACTTCAAAGTGGGTACTTTCGATCGGTTAGTGTGACGCCTACCGTGGTGGTTGAAGTCGAAACCATCTGAGGAGCGCGTCATGATCGTCGTCACCGGAGCCACCGGACAGCTCGGCCGCCTGGTCGTCGAAGGCCTGCTGGAGCGGGTGCCCGCACAGCAGGTCGCGGTGGCCGTCCGTTCGCCCGAGAAGGCCGCGGACTGGGCCGCCCGCGGCGTCGAGGTCCGCGAGGCCGACTACGGCCGCCCGGAGACCCTCGCCGGCGCCTTCCGCGCCGGCGAGACGGTGCTGCTGGTCTCCGGCAGCGAGGTCGGCTCCCGGGTGCCGCAGCACACCGCCGTCGTCGAGGCCGCCGAGGCCGCCGGTGTCGCCCGGCTCGTCTACACCGGCGTGCTCGGCGGCGACGAGGCCACCTTCGACCTCGCCGCGGAGCACCGGGCGACCGAGGCCGCGATCCTCGCCTCCGGCCTGCCCTACACCTTCCTGCGGAACGGCTGGTACACGGAGAACTTCACCGCCGGCGCGGCCGGCGCCGTCGAGCGCGGGGTGGTGCTCGGCAGCAGCGGCGAGGGCCGGCTCGCCACCGCGGCCCGGGCCGACTACGCGGCCGCGGCCGTCGCCGTGCTCACCGGCGAGGGCCACGAGAACCGCGCCTACGAGCTCAGCGGCGACACCTCCTGGAACCTCGCCGAGTACGCGGCCGAACTCGCCGCCCGCTCCGGACGCCCCGTCGCGTACCGGGACGTCGCCCCGCAGGAGCACCTGGACGCCCTCGTCGGCGCCGGGCTGCCGGCCGGCTTCGCGGCGATCCTGGTCGACGTCGACGCGGCCGTCCGCCGCGGCGAGCTCGACCGCGACCGCGGGGTCCTCTCCGCGCTGATCGGCCGGCCCACCACCCCGCTCGCCGACTCGGTGCGGGCCGCGCTGGGCGCCTGACCGCGACAGGGACCTTGGTCCCTGCCCTCCGGAGCCGGCCGGACCTGGTGACGTACCGTCCGGGGCGCCGAGGATGGACCTGCGCCACTGCCGCGCAGCTCACCTCGGAGAGGAATTGCCATGCCCCAGTACGTACTTGCCGGGATCGACGGCTCGCCCGAGAGCACCGCGGCGGCCCGCTGGGCGGCCGGCGAGGCCGTCCGCCGCGGGCTGCCGCTGCGCCTGGTGCACGCGCAGACCTGGCTGGACGACATCCACGCCGACGCCGGACGGCCCGCGGACGTCCGCGGGCTGACGCTGCGGATGCTGGCCGACGCCCGCGAGGAGGTCCGCGCCGCGCACCCGGCGCTGGAGGTCGGGGCCGAGCTGGTCGGCGGCGGGGACCCGGTCGACGTGCTGGTCGAGGCCGCTGCCGGGGCCGAGCTGCTGGTGGTCGGCTCCCGCGGGCTCGGCGGCTTCGCCGGGCTGCTGGTGGGCTCGGTGGGGCTCGCCCTCGCCGGCCGGTCCGAGGCGCCGACGGTGCTGGTCCGGTCCGCCGGGGCACAGGACGGCCCGCACCCCGAGGGAGCCGCCGTGGTGGTCGGGGTCGACACCCGCTCGCCCTCCCCCGAGGTGCTCGAATTCGCCTTCCGCGAGGCCGCCCGGCGCGGGCTGGTGCTGCGTGCGGTGCACGGCTGGACCCCGCCGCCGGTGTGGGGCTACGCGGGCGGCATCGCCCCGCAGGTCGAGGCCGACCAGTTCCGTGCCGTCGAGGCCGAGCTGCTCGACGAGGCCCTCGTCGGCTGGCGGGAGAAGTACCCCGAGGTGACCGTCCTTCAGGACTGCCGGATCGCCGGCGGCGCGCAGGCCGTCGTCGACACCGCCGCGGACGCCGCCCTGGTGGTCGTCGGCCGCCGGCGCCGCCGCCACCGGGTCGGCCTGCACCTCGGCCCGGTCGCCCACGCCGTCCTGCACCACGCCCAGGCCCCGGTCGCCGTCGTCCCGCACGACTGACGGCGCACGACTGACGGCGCACGACTGACGGCGAGCGGCTGACGGCGAGCGACGCGGGGCAGCACCGGTGCGCAGGGCCGCCTCCACGGGGTTCAATGCCGGGATGGCGGAGCGGACGGGGATGTACGACAGCAGGTTCGAGGTCGACGGCGTGCCGGAACTGTTGGCGCGGGTGGAACACCGGCACGACCCCGAGGCGTGGCAGGAGCTGGGCCAACGGCTCGTCCTGGAACACGACCTGGTCTTCCCGGCGGGCTTCGCCGCGCTGCCCCGACTGGTGCGCCTCGCCCCGCGCAGCGCACAGGCGCGCGCCCTGGCCGGGAGGATCCTCGCACGGGCCGCCGGGCACCACGGCTGCGACGACCTGCTGGCGGACTGCGCCCCTGCGGTCGCCGAGTTCGGCCGGGTGCTGCACGCGCACCTGCGGTCACGGCCGGCCGACTACCTCGTGGCCTTCCGAGCGCTGCTCGCCGTCGAGGAGGAGTACCACTGGGCGAACACCCTGGAGGACTTCACGGACGAGATCGTGCACGTCGACTGTCCGCACTGCGGTGCGCCGACGACGATCGCAGTCGGCGGGTTCGGCTGCTACTCCCAGGTCTGGGACGGGGACGAGGAACTGCGCCGGGACCTGCGGCCCGCGGCCGCCGAGGAACTCACCGGCACGGGTCGGTGGATGCACCGGCTCGCCGTCCGCGACGGACAGCAGGTGCTCGCCGACGGCATCGCCCACCTCTTCGGCCGTGCGGAATGCCCGGTCTGCGCCTGCCTCTACACCGTCGCGGACGAGTGCGCGGCCGCCAACAGCCCGGTCGTGCGATAGGCGTGTCTTCACGGCGTACGGATGCCCCGTGGGGCTCGGAGAAGTGCGCGACCCGGATGCGGACACCGCGCGGACCGTAGGTGCACCGGATCCGTCAGGAGCACCGGTCCCGGACTGCGCAGTTCTCCCCCGGCCTTCGGCCGGGAGGTGCCCCCGCGCGCCCCTGACGCCCGCGTCGGTGTGGCACGCCCGGGGACGGCCCCCACGCCGTCCCCGGGTTCCGTGCGTCGGCCCGGCCGGCCCCCACGGCAGTCCGGGCCGCGTCCGCCCACCCCTGGTGCGGACGCCGCCGGTTCGGCGGTCCTGTCGGGTCCGGACGAGGGGTCCGGTCCGTGGACGGATCGTCAGGACTGCTTCACCGGTGCCTCCACGGTGCCGCACACCGCCCGGTCGCGCGGAGGGCCGAAGGTCCCGCCGACCGGCCCGGCGGCCGACCCGCCGACCGGTCGGAGGTCTCCGGCCGGCTGACGGGGCTCAGGTGAGCAGCTGTTCGATGCGGTCGAGGGCGCTGGGCAGGTCGCGGGGGCGGAGGATGCCCGCGCCGGGCTGGTGGCCCGCCCAGCCCGGGCCCGCGGTGAGGACGACCGGTCGGGCCCGAGAGCCTCGGCCGCCCCAGGCGGTCTCGGCGGCCCGGCGGGCGAGGACCCGGTCGGCGGTGTGCTTGGCCTGGGACCAGATCATCACGGCGGCCGGGCCCGTTCTGCGGACCGCCTCCAGCAGTGCCTCGGCGGGTACGGCGGCGCCGAACATCCGGTAGGGCAGGCCGCGTTCGGCCAGACCGGCGGCGACCGCCTCCAGCGGGAGGGTGTGCAGTTCGGCGGGCATGCCGGCGAGCAGGGCGGGCGGGCCGGGACGGGGCGGCACGGGCCGGTCGGCGACCCGGCGGAGCGCCGTGGAGACGTGCCAGGAGAGCAGGTGCTCGACCTCGACGTACCGCTCGCCCTCGCCGGCCCACCGGCGGCCGGCCGCCCGCAGTGCGGGCATCATGACCTCCGTCCAGGCGGCCACCGCCCCCATGTCGTCGACGACCTGACGGAGGAGCCGGGCGACCTCCGCGGTGTCCAGGCGGACGGCGGCCCGGGTGAGGCCGCGGCACTCCGGGCTCACCGGCCCGGCCGCCGGTGCGTTCGCCGTGTCCGTCCGGTCGGGGAACCCTTCGGCGGGGCCTTCGTCGGCACCCTCGCCGGGGGCGGCACCGGCTCCGGACGGGACGGGCGCCGCGGCGCCGAGGGCCAGCCGGGCGGCCTCGCCGGGCGGGACACCGCGGGCGGTCAGCCGGCACATGGCTTCGAGGACGGCGATGTCCTGCGGGGTCCATCGCCGGTGGTGCCCCTCCTCGCGCCGGGCGGGCCCGATGCCGTAGCGCCGCTCCCAGGAGCGCACGGTGGTCGGTGAGACGCCGAGCCTGCGGGCCACTCCCCCGGTGGTGAGGCTGGCCTCGGCGAGCACCGGCGCAGCGGTGGAAGCCGTAGCAGCGGCGGGGGCCGTGGCGGCTGTGCCCGGCGGGCCGGCGGCGGGTGAGTGGGCTCCCACGGTCTCCTCCTCACGGGCGGCGGTCGAACGGGCTGTTGGTCGGGCGGCGACTCCGGTGGCCGCGGGATCGCTGCCCGTCCAGCATGGCCAACCCGTACGCGGAGGGGCGCTCGCAGCGGTTGCGCACCGGAAGGGGCCGCGGCCCGTCCGGCGGCGGGTCAGTCGTGGACGGCGAGGCTGTCCCGCATCCGGGCCAGTCCGTCCCGCATCCGGGTCTTGACGGTGCCGAGCGGTGCGCCGAGCATCGCGGCGATCTGCGACTGCGAGTAGCCGCCGTAGTACGCGAGGGTGAGCGACTGACGTTGGAGTTCGGTGAGTGCGCCGAGGCAGCGCCGGACCCGGTCGCGGTCGATGCGGCGTTCCACGGCCTCGGCGACCTCGTCGAACACCGGGGCGGGCGAGGCGGCGGCGGCCCGCCGGTCGCGGTCGGCGGAGGCCTGCGCGGAGCGGACGCGGTCGACGGCGCGGCGGTGGGTGATGGTGAGCACCCAGGTCAGCACCCCGCCGCGGTCCGGCCGGTAGCGGGCGGCGGTGCGCCAGACCTCCAGCAGCACCTCCTGGGCCACTTCCTCGGCCTGCGCCCGGTCCCGCAGCACCCGGTGGGCGAGGCCCAGCACGGGGCCGGCCACTGCCTCGTAGAGCACGCCGAACGCGCGTTCGTCGCCGCGGGCGATGCGCGGCAGCAGGCCCGACAGGTCCCGGGCGCCGGTGCCGGGCTGCGCCGGAACGCGGTCGACGGGGTCTGCGGGGAGGGGGTGCTCACGGACGGCTGTCACGCTGCGACCCTCTCGGCCCGGCCGGTTCACGGGCTACTCGCAGCGTTCCTGCACCGTTCCCGCCACGGCGGCCCGGCAGGGCTCGCGGGTCAGTCGGTGAGCAGCTCGGCGAGGCGCTTCGCGGTCCTCTCGCCGGCCCGCTGCTTGATCAGCCCCTCCTTGGCGGCGGCGCGCAGCAGGACGACGGTGGTGTCCTCGCCCTCCCCGGCGGTGAGCACCGCGGTCACCAGGACGGGGTTCATGTTCCAGGCGCCGCCTCCGGTCAGCACCCGCATCGTGCTGCGCCGCCCGGCGGGGGCGGAGCGGTCCGCCGGGACCCGCCGGCCCTGCCGGTCGAGGACGGCGGACACCCGGGCCCGGGCCCGGGCGGGCGGCAGCGGGAGCGTCAGGGTGATCTCGTGGACGTTCTTCGGCAGCCGCAGGGCGACGAGCCGGGAGAGCCTGCCGCCGAGCGCGCCGACGGCCTCGGCCAGGATCTCGTCCTCGTCGTCCACTGCCGCTCCCCCGTCCCGGCCGCCACCCGGGCCGCCGCCGTACGAGGATCAGACTATCGGCCGGTTTCGGCGGGCCCGTGCGGCCGGCCCGTCAGGCCTTCGCCGGGGCCGGGGAGGACGAGGAGGACGAGGAGGACGGGGACGACGGTGACAGCGACGGCGCCGGGGACGACACCGGAGCGTCGGCCGTAGAGGCGGCCGGGGACTGCGGTGCGTCGCGGTGCAGTTCGGCGGGCGGGGTCCGCTCGGCGTCCATCGGGTCGACCCGCACCAGGCTGCCCCAGACCGCCATCCGGTAGAGCGAGGTGTAGACGGGGGTGCAGGTCGTCAGGGTGATGTACCGGCCGGGCCCGTGGTACGGGGAACCCGCGGGGACGGCCGCGACGATGCCGACGTTCTCCGGCGAGGTCTCGGGCAGGATCCCGTCCACCCGGTAGACGTACCAGCTGTCGCGGGTCTCGACGACGATCGGCGCACCGACGTCCACCGCGTCGAGGTCGTGGAACTTCGCGCCGTGGCCGTCCCGGTGGGCGGCGAGCGCGAAGTTGCCGGACCGGTCCCAGGGCATCGCGGCGCGGGGCTCCTGGTAGACGCCGGCGACGCCCTGGTCGAGGACGGCCGGGGCGGTGCCGACCTTGATGACGACCGGGTCCTGCTGCATCGCGGGGACGTGCAGGAAGCCGACCTCCTGCCCGGTGGTCACGGTGCTCGGTGCGCCGGAGGGGCCGGGTGCCGCCCAGCTCTGCCGCAGCCGGTCGCCCGCCCGGTCGGCCTGCCGGTCGGCGAGGACGTCCGTCCACCAGAGCGAGTACGCGGCGAACAGCGCGGCCGCCAGGGCGATCGTCAGCATCAGGTTGCCGAAGGCGTTCGTCCACCTGCGGCGCGGGGATCGCCGCGCGTCCTCTGCCGGAGCCCGGTCCATCGGGTCCTCCTCCGCCGGGCGCCTGCCGGTCGTCTCGTCGGCCCGGCGTCCGAAGATCCGTCAGACCGGCTTACGGCGGCGCCGATTGTCCGTGTCCGGGTTCCGTCCGCCGCGGTGGGCCGTCCGTCCCGGAGTTGCCCGTTCCCCGACAGTCTGCCGACCGGGGACGGCCGGTCGGCGCAGACGGCACGCGGCATTCGGGTGGCGTGGCCCGCCGGACGACCCGTCGGGGAAGGCCTGCGGACCTCTTCACTCGAACGGCATGCGTGCCTTCCGGCCGACACCGTGTCCCGGGCCATTACAACTCTGACTGTCATACGAGCCGTTCCCCCCACCGATCCCCCTCTCCGGCGAGGAGGCCACGTGCCATGACCACTGCCACCCGGCCACTGACCCTCACGGTCATCGTTCCCGCACACAACGAGGAGCAGGGCCTCCCGGCCACGCTCGAATCCCTGCTGCGCCAGACAGTCCCGGCCGAGGAAATCATCGTGATCGACGACGGGTCCACGGACCGCACGAGCGAGGTCGCCGCCGGGTACGGCGTGACGGTGCTGCGCCCGCCGCACAACCTGGGCAGCAAGGCGAAGGCGCAGAACTACGCGCTGCCGCACTGCACGAGCGACCTGGTGCTCGCCGTCGACGCCGACACCGTGCTGGCGGACGACTACATCGAGAACATCAAGCCGGCCTTCCACGACGAGAGCGTGGCGATCGCCTCCGGCTGCGTGCAGAGCAGGTTCGACCGGACCTGGGCCGAACGCGGACGCGCCGTGGAGTACCTGCACGGCTTCCACTGGAACCGTCCCATCGAGAACATGGCGAACTCCCCGGTGGTCTGCTCGGGGTGCTGCTCGGTGTTCCGGATGGAGCCGTTGATGGAATTCGGCGGTTTCCCCGAGCGGACGATCGTCGAGGACATGGACTACACCTGGTCCGTCCAGATCGCGGGGAAGAGGGCGGTCTACGTCAGCAGCGCGGTGGCCTGGGCGGCCGACCCGGAGAACCTGACCTATTTCCGCAAGCAGGTGTGGCGGTGGGCGTCCGGCTTCTTCCAGAACGTCCGCCTCCACTACCCCCGTATGATCGTCAAGAAGCCCATGCTCGCGCTGTGGGTCTCCCTCAAGCTCTGGGAGACCGTCGCCGTGCCGCTGTGGCTGCTCGTCCCCCTCCTCGTTCCGGGCGTGGGCTACTCGCTCGGTGAGGCGTTCGTCTGGTGGCTCGTGTGGTGGCTGTCGACCAGCACCCTCATGATCGGCGTGCCGCTGGTCCACGGGGCCCGGAAGCGGCAGGTTCCGCTTCGGCGGGTCCTGCGGAACCTGCCCTTCTGCTTCATGACCAAGCTGGTCGAGTTCTGCTACCAGTGGAAGGCTCTGGTCGTCGAACTCGTCCTCGTCCCGCTGCGGCTCTCGAAGGGCATGGTGCACTACGAGAAGGGCCGGGCCGACACGACGGTGGTGCCGGCCCCGGCGGCTGCGCGGGCCGGGATCGAATCCGGGGAGCCCGCCACGACCACCTGAGTCCGGTGCTCCGGCCGGCCCCGGCACGCCCGCGGGGCCGGCCGCCGCATGCCCGGACGAGCGGGCCTCGACACCGCCCGGTACGACGAGCGAGGTGCCCGGCACCGCCCCCTCGCGGGGTGGGCCCGGGCACCTCGGTGCGTTCTCCTCGGAGCCGTCGACGCTCCGTCAGTGACCCGCCGTCCGACGGCCGAAGAACTTCATCATCAGGCCGGACGCGCCCAGCACCAGCGCCACGCCCACGTACGCGAGGCCGCTGAAGCCGGTCTTCGGAAGAGAGTGCCCGTATCCCATGAGGGTGCTTCCTTTCGGTGAGGGGACCCAGCCCTGATGCACCGGTCG
This sequence comes from Kitasatospora sp. NPDC085895, assembly GCF_040702125.1. Classification (NCBI taxonomy): domain Bacteria; kingdom Bacillati; phylum Actinomycetota; class Actinomycetes; order Kitasatosporales; family Streptomycetaceae; genus Kitasatospora; species Kitasatospora sp. NPDC085895. Next base: position 37,751 of record NZ_JBFBJY010000047.1, read on the forward strand.
GCCGGTGCCGCCGGGCAACTGAGTACCAATATGTTTTTAAGCTGCCAGTGGCCGTTTTCGGTGAGCGGCACGTATGTTGTTCGGGTGAAGCTCGTACGGAAACCGTCCGGCGACCCGGCCGGCCCGGGGTGACGGCGGTGCACGGCTTCGCCGCCACCGAGTTCCAGCTCGTCCTGCTGCGCCGGATGGCCGACTTCCACCCCGAACTGGTGGAAGCGGCCCTGCACCGGCTCGGGGCCACCCGCGCCGGCATGCGGGAGGCGAACCAGCGGTGGCAGGCGATGATCCGCTCGCCCCGCTTCCCGCACGGCGCCGCCCGGTACGCCGCCGTGCTCGGCCCGCCGGAGGCCGTGGGGCCCCGCCGGATCGGCGACCTGGACTGCACGGTGCAGCAGTGGGCGCTGCCGCTCTGGCCGGACCTGCGGTTCGAGATCCTGCTCGGGCCCGGCGGCGGCGCGTCCCCGCCGTGGAACGAGTGGCTGGTCCGCGCGCCCGGCTCGGCCCCGCCGCGGCTGCACACCCTGGAGGACCTCCTGCCGTGGAGCTGCGTCGTGGCGGACGTCGGCGCGGCCTTCCCGCCCGCCGTGCCCCGCGAGGGCAGTGCGCCGACCCGGTGGCAGCTCGACTTCACCGCCACGGACGCCGCCGGCCGATTGCACTCCTGCACCGCCGACTTCACCTGGGGCCTGTTGCAGGAGGTGCGCACCACCGGCACCGCCCCCGCCGTCGCCCCAGGCGCGGAACCCGCCTGACGCCCCGTCCGGTCCGCGGCCGGCGGCTGCGGACCGGCGGAAAATCGCGGGAGGCCCGGCCGGATCTGTGGTCGGATACCGGTCGACTCGACCGTCCGAGAAGGGGGATGCCCGTGGGATCCGTACTGCAGGCGCCGGTGCTGGAGGGTTCGCTGGTGCGGCTGGAGCCGCTGGAGCACCGCCACGCGGCGGGCCTGGCCGCTGCGGCGGAGGAGGACCGCGGCTCGTACGGCTTCACCTGGGTGCCCGCCGCGGCGGAGGCCACGGCGTACGTGGACAAGCAGCTCGCCCGGGCGGCCACGGGCCGGGTCACCCCGTTCGCCCAGGTGGACCGCGCCTCGGGGCGGGTGGTCGGAGCCACCGCGTTCCTGGATCCGCGGCCCTGGCCGGACGGCGAGGGACTGTGCGCGGTCGAGGTCGGCTTCACCTGGCTGGCCGCGTCCGCGCAGGGCACCGGGTTGAACACCGAGGCCAAGTACCTGCTGTTCCGGCACGCCTTCGAGCAGTGGGGCGTGGCGCGGGTCGACCTGAAGACCGACGCGCGCAACGGCCGCTCGCGGGCCGCGATCGAACGCGTCGGCGCCCGGTTCGAAGGGGTCCTGCGGAACTGGTCGGCCTCGTGGGCGCCCGGCGAGCAGGGCAGCCTCCGCGACTCGGCGATCTTCTCGGTGACGGCGGAGGAGTGGCCGGAGGTCCGGGCCGGCCTCGAACGGCGCCTCGCCGGGCACCGCACCGCACGATGACGCCGCACGGTGACGCCGCACGGTGACGCGGCACGGTGACGCGGCACGGTGACGCGGCACGGTGACGCGGCACCGGCCGGAGGACCGCGGCCGATGACGGGAGCGGTGCCCGGCCCGACGGAGGAGGACCCGTGACCGCATCCACCGCCACCGTGTTCCGCGGTGTCCGCCCGTTCGGCGTCGGCGAGCCGGTCGACCTGGTCGCCGTGGACGGGCTGCTGGCCGCCCGGGTGGAGGTCGTCGACGGGGCGGCCGGATCGTCCTGCCGACACTGGCGGACGCGCACGTCCCCCCGGACAGGACGGCCTGGGGCGAGCCCTGGTACAGCCGCCGTCCGGCCGCCGGGCTGCCCGAGTACGTGCAGGGCGACGTCGACCTGTACGCGCAGCAGCGGACGCCGGTCGCCGAGCGGGCCCGGCGGCTGCTGGCGCACGCGGTGGCGCAGGGCACCCGGGCGGTCCGGGCGAACGTCGACGTGGCCCCGGCCTACGGGCCGGCCGGCGTCGAGGGCCTGGCGGCGGCGCGGGGCGCTGGACGTCCAGGTGGTGGCCTTCCCGCAGCACGGGGTGGGGCGGACGCCCGGCGCGGGGCGCTGCTGGCCGAGGCGGCGGCGAGCGGGCTGGTCGACGCGGTGGGCGGGATCGATCCGGCGGGATTCGACGGGGTGGGCGCGGCGGGCGAGGGCCCGGACCAGCTGGACCAGGTCTTCGACCTCGCCGAACGGCACGGCCTGCTCGTCGACGTCCACCTGCACGAGACCGGGGAGCGCGGCCTGGCCCCGCTGCGGGACGTCGCCGCCCGGACGGCCGGCGAGCCGGCCGAGTGCTTCGCGCTGGCCTCCGCCGGCGACGCCGCGCTGCTGTGGCTGCCCGCCGCGGACCTGGCGCCCGGTTCGCCGGCGGACTTCCTGCTGGTCGGGGGCGAGTGCCTGCCGCAGGTGGTGGTCGACCTGCCCCGGCGGGACGTGGTCGTCCGGGCGGGCCGGGTGGTCGCCCGGGACGGGCGGTTCACCGGCTGAACGGCGGGGCGGCAGCGCGACCGGCCGCACCATTCGTGGTGAAGTACCCGGATCGTCCCTAGGATGGATGACCGGCGCTCGGGCGTGGCCGGACGGGTGACGTCCAGGGCGGAAGCCGATCAGCTCGGGACGGGGTCCCCATGGCTCAGGCCGCCGGTCCGCCGCGGACCGTTCTCATCACCGTGGACGACGATCCGGCGGTGTCCCGCGCCGTCGCCCGGGACCTGCGCCGACGGTACGGCGAGTCGTACCGGGTGGTGCGCGCGGAGTCCGGGGAGTCGGCGCTGGAGGCGCTGCGGGAGCTGAAGCTGCGCGGCGACCCGGTGGCGGTGATCATCGCCGACTACCGGATGCCGGCGATGAGCGGCATCGAGTTCCTCGAACAGGCGATCGACATCTACCCCGATGCGCGGCGGGTGCTGCTCACCGCGTACGCGGACACCGGCGCGGCGATCGACGCCATCAACGTGATCGACCTCGACCACTACCTCCTCAAGCCGTGGGAGCCGCCGGAGGAGAAGCTCTACCCGGTGCTGGACGACCTGCTGGAGGTGTGGCGGGCCGCCGACCACCGCCGGGTCGCCGTCACCAAGGTCGTCGGCCACCGCTGGTCGGCGCGCTCCTCCGCGGTGCGGGAGTTCCTGGCCCGCAACGAGGTGCCCTACCGCTGGTACTCCTCCGACGACCCCGAGGGGCGGCGGCTGCTCGCCGCCGCGGGCGAGGACGGCCGGCGGCTGCCGCTGGTGGTCACCCCGGACGGCACGGCACTGGTCGCACCCGCCGACCGGGACCTCGCCGCCCGGGTCGGCCTGGCCACCACCCCGGCCGCCGACTTCTACGACCTCGTCATCATCGGCGGCGGGCCGGCCGGCCTCGGCGCGGCCGTCTACGGCGCCTCCGAGGGGCTGCGGACCGTCCTGGTGGAGCGGTCCGCGACCGGCGGCCAGGCCGGCCAGAGCTCGCGCATCGAGAACTACCTCGGCTTCCCGGACGGCGTGTCCGGGGCGCAGCTCACCGACCGGGCACGGCGCCAGGCGGCGAAGTTCGGTGCCGAGATCCTCACCGCGCGGGAGGTCACCGGGCTGGAGGTCGGCGGCGCCGCGCGGGTCGTCCGGTTCGCCGACGGCTCGGCGATCGCCGGGCACACGGTGATCCTGGCGACGGGCGTGTCCTACCGGCAGCTGGACGCGCCGGGGGCGGCGGAACTGACCGGGTGCGGGGTGTTCTACGGCTCGGCGCTGACCGAGGCCGCCGCCTGCCAGGGCCAGGACGTCTACATCGTCGGCGGCGCCAACTCGGCCGGCCAGGCCGCCCTGTACCTGGCCCGCAGCGCCAAGTCGGTGACCCTGGTGGTGCGCGGGCCCACGCTGGCGGCGACCATGTCGCACTACCTCGTCCAGCAGGTCGAGGAGGCCCCGGAGATCTCCGTCCGCGCCAACACCGTGGTGGAGGCGGCGCACGGCGAGCACCAGCTGGAGCGGCTGACGCTGCGCGACACCGAGTCCGGCGGGAGCGAACTCGTCGACGCGCAGTGGATGTTCGTGTTCATCGGGGCGGCGCCGCGGACGGACTGGCTGGAGGGCACGGTGCTCCGGGACTCCCGCGGGTTCATCCTGACCGGCCCGGACCTGGCACCGGAGGGCCGACTGCCGGCCGGCTGGGAGCTGGACCGCCCGCCCTACCACCTGGAGACGAACGTCCCCGGCGTGTTCGTCGCCGGGGACGCCCGCGCCGAGTCGGCCAAACGCGTCGCCTCCGCCGTCGGCGAGGGCGCGATGGCCGTGATGCTCGCCCACCGCTACCTGGAGCAGTCATGACCGGCCGTCCGATGCCCTGCGATCCGGTGGAGCTCTCCACCCTCTTCCTGTTCGAGGAGCTCGCCCCGGAGCAGCTGGACCGGCTCTGCCGGGAGGGCTCGGTGGTGGAGTTCGACGCGGGGCCGGTGTACGCCGAGGGCGATCCGGCGAGCTGCTTCTACGTGCTGCTGGAGGGCACGGTGGTGCTCTCGCGCAAGGTCGGCGACTCCGACGTGGAGGTCACCCGGACCTCCGACCGCGGGGTGTACGCGGGGGCGTTCCAGTCCTACCTGGGCGACCGGGTGCCGCAGGTGTACAACAGCTCGCTGCAGGTGCCGGAGCGTTCGCGGTTCTTCGTGCTGCCGGCGGAGACCTTCGCGCAGGTGATGCGGGAGTGGTTCCCGATGGCCGTGCACCTGCTGGAGGGGCTGTTCTTCGGGTACAAGAGCGCGCAGGCCGCGGTCGGGCAGCGGGAGCGGCTGCTCGCCCTGGGGGCGTTGTCCGCCGGGCTCACCCACGAGTTGAACAATCCCGCGGCGGCGGCCGTCCGGGCGACCTCGGCGCTGCGCGAACGGGTCGCCGGGATGCGCCACAAGCTGGGCGCGATCGCGGCGGGCCCGTTCCGGCGGGAGAGCCTGGAGTCGCTGGTCGAGGTCCAGGAGCGGACGGCGGAGCGGGTCGCCAAGGCGGTCGCGCTCAGCCCGCTGGAGGCCTCGGACCGCGAGGACGCGCTCGCCGACTGGCTGGACGACCACGGCATCGCGGGCGGCTGGCAGTTGGCCCCGACCTTCGTCCAGGCCGGCCTGGACACCGACTGGCTCGACCAGGTCGCGGCGCGGGTGGACGAGGGCCTGTTGGAGGGGGCGGTGCGGTGGCTCAACTACACGGTCGAGACCGAGCTGTTGATGAACGAGATCGAGGAGTCCACCAACCGCGTCTCGGCGCTCGTCACCGCCGCGAAGCAGTACTCGCAGCTCGACCGCGCGCCCTACCGGACGGCCGACGTGCACGAGCTGATCGACAGCACGCTGCTGATGGTCTCCGGGAAGATCGGCCCGCGGATCCGGGTGGTCAAGGAGTACGACCGGACGCTGCCGGCGATCCCCGCCTACCCGGGCGAGCTCAACCAGGTGTGGACGAACCTGATCGACAACGCCGTCGCGGCCATGGACGGCGACGGCGGGGAGGGCACGCTGACGGTGCGCACCGCGCGCGACGGCGACCGGCTGCTCGTGGAGTTCGGCGACACCGGCCCGGGCGTGCCGGCGGAGATCCGCGACCGCATCTTCGACCCGTTCTTCACCACCAAGCCGGTCGGTGAGGGGACGGGTCTCGGCCTGGACATCTCCTGGCGCATCGTCGTCAACAAGCACCACGGCGACCTGCGGGTGGAGTCCGTGCCGGGCGACACCCGGTTCCAGGTGCGCCTGCCGCTGACCGCGCCCGGGGCGGGCGCGGCCGAGCAGCCGTCCTGAGCGGCCGCCGGGCGGCCCGACCGACAGAGCGAGGTGGACGGGATGGGATACATCGGCACGGTGGGGCTGGTGCTCCACCCGGAGCGCCAGTGCGCGTCGACCGTGGACGCCGTCCTCGACTGGGGGCACGGGCGCGGTGCGAAGGTGCTGGGGATGGCGGAGGAGGTGCACCGGATCGGCTGCCGGGCGATACCGGTCGGGGCCGAGGAGATGACGGCCTCCGCGGACCTGCTGATCAGTCTCGGCGGGGACGGCACCATGCTGCGGGCGCTGCGGCTCGCGGTCGGCGGGCACGCACCCGTTCTCGGGGTCAACGTCGGACGGCTGGGGTTCCTCGCCGAGGTCGACATACCCGAACTGCCGTCGGCGCTGGACGCGATCGACGAGCACCGGTTCACGGTCGAGCAGCGGTCCGGCGTCCGGGCCGGGTTCGAGGCGGGCCACGAGACGGCGCTCAACGACGTGGTGCTGGTGCGCAGTCCGGGGCAGCGCTCGGCGGAGGTCGCCGTGCGCGTCCAGGAGCAGCCGTTCGTGCAGTACACGGCGGACGCGGTGGTGGTCGCCACGCCCACCGGGTCGACCGCGTACAGCTTCTCCGCCGGGGGCCCGATCGTGTCGCCCAACGCCGAGGGGCTGCTGATCACGCCGGTGGCGCCGCACGCGGTGTTCAACCGCTCGGTCTTCCTCTCCGCGGGCGAGCGGCTGTCGTTGGAGGTGCTGGCGCACAGCGGGGACCTCGCCGTGGAGGCGGACGGCCGGCTGGTCGGCCGTGTCCGGCCGGGTGACGTGGTCGAGGTGACCATGCTGCCGGCCGCGGCCCGGGTGGTCCGGCTCGGCCGCACCACGTTCTACCAGCGGGCGCAGCGCAAGCTCCGTCTCTCCGGTTCGGCCGAGCCGGACTGAGGTCCGGCACCGCCGAGTCGACGGCGGGATCTTTTCCGTCACCGCGCCGAGAGCCCTCTCTGCACATCAAAGGAGGCTTAAGAGAGGGTTAAGCCGCGGGCTTTCTCGCATCATTGCAGGTCAGAGCCGCATGAGGCATGGTCTCCTGACATTGCCATGACGGTTGCCACTCCGTAATATTCAGGCCCACGGACGACGCCGCTTCAAGCCTGAGAGCGCTCTCACTACTGTCGGTGAGCACAACCTGATGCGCTAACCGACGGACCCCGTACGGCAGTTGCCTCCCCCGCTCCCCCACCCGACCCGCGGAGAACGGAACCCCCACTCATGACGCCTCGTCACCAGCGCCCGATATCACGCCGCAAGCTCCTCGCCGCCACGGCGGGCGTGGCCCTCACCGTGCCCGCCGCGGTGACCTGGCTGCAGTCCAGTGCCGGCGCGTCGACCTCGGTCACCCTGCCGCTGGACCTGGTCAACACCACCGGGAACAACACCGTCTACGCCTACGTCCTCGGCCGCGACCCCGCCGCGGGCGGCAACTGGGCCTTCGTGCAGGCGAACGGCAGCAGCCTGTACCACCCGCCGTCCCCGGCCAACGACCAGACGCCGCTGGGCGTCGACTGCGCCATCGCGCTCAACGGCTCCGGCGCCGGCCCCCGCCGGGTGACCCTGCCACGCCTGGACAGCGGCCGCATCTACTTCGCCGTCGGCTCGAAGCTCACCTTCCTGATGAACCGCGGCGGCGGCCTCGCCCTGCCGTCGGTGAGCAACCCGTCCGACCCGAACATCGACATCCGCCACGACTTCTGCGAATTCACGTTCAACAACGACCAGTTGTACGCCAACATCACCTTCGTCGACATGGTCGGCCTGCCGATCTCCTTCCAGCTGGAGACCGGTCAGGGCACCCAGAACGTGCGCGGCCTGCCCGCCGACGGGCTCTCCCGGGTCGCGAGCGCGCTGCGGGCGCAGTCCGCGGCCGACGGCAGCGACTGGAGCCGACTGATCGTCAGCAAGAACGGCGCGGACCTGCGGGTGCTCAGCCCCAACCTGGCGATCCGCGGCAACAGCGCGCTGTTCAAGGGCTACTTCGACAGCTACGTCGACCAGGTGTGGACCAAGTACCGCACCACCGACCTCAAGATCGACACCCAGTTCACCTGGGGCACCGTCACCGGCCGGGTGAACGGCGACACGCTGACCTTCCCCGGCGTCGGCAGCTTCGCCCGGCCCTCCACCCTGTCGATCTTCTCCTGCAGCGACGCACCCTTCACCACCGGCAACGACGAGATGGGCAACCTGAGCGCCCGACTCGCCGCCGCCTTCAACCGCACCACCCTGCTGGACAACCCGAACCAGCCGACCGCCGAGAACCCGTCGGCCTTCTACACCAAGCCGCGCACCAACCACTACGCCCGGATCCTGCACACCACCACCCCCGACGGTCTGGGCTACGCCTTCCCGTACGACGACGTGCACCCGTCCGGGGTGGACTTCGAGGGCAAGGTGCAGTCCGGCAGCCCGACCCGGTGGACGATCACGGTCGGCGGCACCGCGGGCGGCGGCGGCAGCACGCCGACCCCGACGCCGACCGCGACCGCCACCGGTGGCGGCGGGGCCAGCGCCTTCTCCACCATCCAGGCCGAGGCGTTCAACGCCCAGTCGGGCACCCGGACGGAGGCCTGCTCGGACACCGGCGGCGGCTCCGACGTGGGCAACCTCGGCAACGGCGACTGGCTGAAGTTCAACGCCGTCGACTTCGGTACGGCCGGGGCGACCCGCTTCAGCGCGCGGGTGGCGTCCGGCGCGGCAGCCGGGGTGAGCGGACTGGTGCAGGTCCGGCTCGGCAGTCCCACCGCCACGCCGGTCGGCAACTTCGCGATCGCCAACACCGGCGGCTGGCAGACCTGGCGGACCGTCCCGGCCGACATCGCCCGGACCACCGGGACGCACGACGTCTACGTGACCTTCGACAGCGGCCAGCCCGCCGACTTCGTCAACCTCAACTGGTTCACCTTCGCGTAACCCCCGAGGTCATCGCGTGCGGTCCCCGGCGGGCAGGCCGGGGGCCGCACACCCGTTCCGCCGCAGGACCTCCGGGCCACCGGGGAGCCGCAGGGCTACTGGTCCCGCGCCCTACCGCTCGTCGTGGATCACCGCGAGGGCGTGCTCGCGGGCCCGGGCGCCCAGGGTGGCGTTGAGCGCGCTGAAGAGCTCGCCCGCACCGACGCCGTTCCAGCCCGGCGGGAGCAGCGAGAGCGGCAGGCCCGGGTCGCGGTAGGGCAGCCGGCGCCACTGGGTGAGCATCGGCACGTACACCCGGAAGGCCTCCTGCGGGGACACCCCGGCCGTCTCCGTCCGCTCCAGCACCGGACGGTAGCGGCGCAGGAAGTCCGCGTACAGCGCGGTGAGTTCGTCGAGGTCCCACCAGCGGCGGACCTTGGAGCGCAGGTCGCCGAAGGCGAGGTGCTCGCCGGTGAAGAGGTCGACGTACCCGGCGAGCCCGAGGCGTTCCAAGGTCCGGCGGGTCTCGGCCGCGAGGTTGCCCGGGGCGATCCAGGCGCCGGGCGCGGCGGTGCCGAAGCCGAGCCTGGTCAGTGCGGCCCGCAGCTCGTGCCGCTTCTGGCGCTCGGACTCGGGGACGGAGAAGACCACGACGATCCAGCCGTCCTCGGCGACGGCGCGGACCCGTTCGAAGATCCGGACGTCGCCCTCCGCGAGCGTCTCCAGCACCGGCGCGGCGAGCGAGTAGCCGGCCGCGCCGTCGTGGCGGGCGCTCTCCAGGACGCCCCGCCGCTTGAGCCGGGAGACCGAGGAGCGGACGGCCGGCGGCTCGACCCCGAGGTCGCCCATCAGCCGGACCACCGAGGCGACCGAGAGCCAGTTCTGCTCGCCGCGGGCGTACAGCCCGAACGCGGTGATGATCAGCGGTCCGTGCCGCGTGTCGCGGCCGGCCGCCGGGGACTCCTCGGGCCCGGCCGTCACAGCTGTGTTCTCCTCGCCTCGGGCCGGTGCCGTCCGTCGTGCCCGTCGGCGGGCAGCCTACCGCCTCGCCGCGGTGCATGATCGCGGCGTTCCGGGCGGCCGCCGTGCGGTGCCGGGCGGCCGCCGGCCGGGCTCAGACCAGGGATGTGGCCACCACCCGGTTGCGCAGTTCGCCGAGGCCGCCGACGCGGGTGACGACGAGGTCGCCGTGGCCGAGGAAGACCTGCGGGTCGCGGGCGCTGCCGATGCCGCTCGGGGTGCCGGTGAGCAGGACGTCCCCGGCGCGCAGGGTCATGCCCCGGCTGAGTTCGGCGATCAGCCGGGCGAACGGGAAGGCCATCTGCGCGCTGGAGGCGTTCTGCCTCAGGACGCCGTTCACCTCGCACTGCACCTGCAGGTCGGCGGGGTCGGCGATCTCGTCGGCGGTGGTGAGCCAGGGGCCGAGCGGCATGGTGGCGTCGATGCTCTTGCCCTTGAGCCACTGGCCGCCGTGCGCCCGCTGCAGGTCGCGCTGGGAGACGTCGTTGGCGACCAGGTAGCCGAGGACGTGCTGCAGTGCCTCGGCCTCGGGGATGGACCGGCCGTCGCGGCCGATGACGAGGGCGATCTCGGCCTCGTAGTCCCACTGGGCGGAGAGGTCGGGGTCGTAGGCGATGTCGTCGGCCGGGCCGATGACGGTGTCCGGGCCCTTGGTGAAGAAGGTGGGCCGGGTCGGCCGCTCGGCCGGGTCCTGGCCGCCGCGCTTGCCGACCGACTCCTCGAAGTGGTCCTGGTAGTTCCAGCCGGTGCAGAGGATGTCCCGGTTGAAGCGCTGCAGGGGCGGCTCCAGCCGGACGCCGTCGAGCGGCAGCACGTCGGGGCCGGCAAGGGCCGCCTCGGCCGCCCCGCGGGCCGCGTCCAGGGCGGCGGGGCCGCCGCGGACGAGGTCGTCGACGGTTCCGAGCGAGACGGGCAGCGCCGCCACCGCCGTCCCCGTCCGGTCGACGGCCGCGGCGCGCCGGGCGCCCCCGACGGTGAGCGATGCGAGTCTCATGCCTGCCCTTCGTGAGGATCTGTGCCGGTCGTCAGAGAATGTCGATGCGAGGGGGGCGCTCGGGTGGTCGGTTCAGGGGCGCGCGCGGGGCACCTCCCGAGCACCCTTGAAGACGACTCCTAGGGCTTGTCCGACGATTCGCGTCGCATCGGCGCGCGGCGGGAATCGTCAGACAAGCCCTAGCGGCCGCCGGGGCGCACCAGGCGGTCGTCCGGGACGACGGCGACGCCGAGGATCTCGATCATGGCTTCGGGCTGCCAGAGCGCGGTGCAGCCGATGCCGGCCATGGCGGGGTAGACGGGGCCGGCCAGCTCCCGCCAGACCTTGCCGATCTCCTTGCCGTGGGCCTGGTAGTCGGGGATGTCGGTCAGGTACAGGGTCACGCTGACCAGGTCCTGCGGTTCGCCGCCCACCTCGCGCAGAGTGGTGAGCACGTTGCCGAAGGCCTGGCGGAACTGCTCGACGATGCCGCCGGGGACGATCCGCATGTCGGCGTCGAGGGCGGTCTGGCCGCCGAGGTAGAGGGTGTTCCCCGCCAGCGTGCCGTGCGAGTAGCCGCTGGGCACGGGAAGGGTGGCCGGGTTCACGGCGACGGGCGTCATGCGACCTCCGGTCGGTGCTGCGTCGGGCCGGTTCCGCCCCGCCGCGCGGGGCGTATTGACAATAGATGACGGCCGTGAAAAAAACGAGAGACCGATCGGCCCGGGCGCCGGGCGGGAACAGCGCCGGCCCGGCAGCAGACACCTTCGACACCACCATGGCGCCGGGCGCCGCGGCCGGCCCACCGGCGCGCCGACGTCCGCCGCACGGAACGGAGCCGTCCGCGATGGAGCCCGACCTCAGCAAGTACCGCCTCGAGGGCGACAACTCGATGTACCGGCTGCCGAGCGGCCTGGTCGCGCCCGTCGTGACGCGCCGCGGCCTGGAGGACCCGGGCACGGCCGACTCGGGCGGCGCCGTCCGGGTCTCCGGCGTGAGCATCCAGCACACCCCGGCCCGGCGGCTCTGGTTCGGCAAGGTCAGCAACGAGCCCGGCTACCGCTCCGTCTCCCACCACCACGGCGAGGCCGAGACCGGCGGCTACGTGCTCTCCGGCCGGGCGCGCATCTACTTCGGCGAGGAGTTCGCGGACTACCTCGACATGGAGGAGGGCGACTGGGTGTTCGTACCGCCCTTCATGCCGCACGTGGAGTGCAACCTGTCGCGGACGAAGCCGCTGGTCTGGATGACCACCCGCACGCCCGAGAACATCGTGGTCAACCTGCCGGACGTCGCCGACGCCGACCTGCGCGACTGGACGGACCGATGACCGCCGACGCCGCCCCGCCCACCTCCGCGGTCTTCACCGCGGCGGTCACCCTGAGCCCGGCCGAGCCCCAGCACTTCGACCTCGCGTTCACCGCCACCACCCAGCCCTGCCCGTGGCCGAAGGCGTACGGCGGCGACCTGGTGGCACAGGCCGCGGCCGCCGCGATGCGCTCGGTCGCCGACGGCAAGTCGCTGCACTCCGTGCACGGCTACTTCCTCCGGCCGGCCGACATCGGCGCCGCCGTACGCCACGAGGTCGAGCTGCTGCGGGACGGCCGCGGCTACAGCACCAGGCAGGTGCGCGCCTACCAGAACGGCCGGCCGGTCTACGTCTGCCTGGCGAACTTCGCGGCCGGCGAGCCCGGCGGCAGCTTCGAGGCAGGCCCCGACCTCGACCTGGAGGTGCCGGCCCCCGAGACCCTGCCCGACTCCGCGGCGTACCTGGCGGAGCGCAGCGGCGGCACCATGACCGAGGCGTCCAAGGCGTACTGGTCGGGCGGCCGGAGCTTCGACATGCGCCACGTGCCGGGCCCGCTCTACCTCGCCGTGGAGGGCAAGCAGACGCCGCACCAGGCGGTGTGGGTGCGGCCGTTCGACCGGTTGCGGCCCGTCGAGGGGCTGACCGACGACCAGCGGGACCGGGCGGCGCTCGCCTACGTCTGCGACTACACGATCCTGGAGCCGGTGCTGCGGGTGCTCGGACTGCCCTGGGCGATGCCCGGGCTGGTCACCGCGAGCCTCGACCACGCGATGTGGTTCCACCGGCGCGGGCCGGTCGACGACTGGCTGCTCTACGTCCAGGAGGCGGTCGCCGCCGAGAGCGGCCGCGGTCTCGGTACCGGGCGCTTCTTCACCCGGGACCACCGCCACCTGGCGACCGTCGCCCAGGAGGGCATGATCCGCACCGCCTGACCCTGCGTCAACGCCTTGGAAGGACTCCTCCGTTGACTCTTTCACCGTCGGCCCACCTGGACACCTTCACCCGCGACCACCTGCCCCCGGCGGAGCTGTGGCCGACGCTCGAGTTCACCACGCCGGAGCTGCAGTACCCGGACCGGCTGAACGCCGCGGCCGAACTCGTCGACCTGCCCGTCCTCACCCACGGCCCCGACGCCCCCGCGCTGCGCACCCCGGACGGCGAGACCTGGTCGTACGGCCTGCTGCAGCGGCGGGCCAACCAGGTCGCCCAGGTGCTGACCGAGGACCTCGGTCTCGTTCCGGGCGGGCGGGTGCTGCTGCGCTCCCCCAACAACCCGTGGGCGGTGGCGGCCTGGCTGGGCGTGCTGAAGGCGGGCGGGGTCGCCGTGGCCACCATGGCCGCGCTGCGCGCCCGGGAGCTGTCGCCGGTCGTGGAGCGGACGCTGCCGGCGGTCGCGCTGGTGGACCACCGCTTCACCGAGGACGTCGAGGCCGTCCGGGCGGCCGTCCTGCCCTCGCTGACGGTGGTGGCGCACGGCGGCGACGGCCCCGGGGACCTGGTGGCGCGGGCGGCCGCCAAGTCCGGCGCGTTCACCAACGTGCCGACCGCCGCGGACGACGTCGCCCTGCTCGGCCCGACCTCCGGCAGCACCGGCGTCCCGAAGATCACCATGCACTTCCACCGCGACGTGCTCTCCATCGACAACACCTTCGGCCGGCCGCTGCTCGGCCTCGGCCCGGGCGACACGGTCGCCTGCTCGGCGCCGCTGGCCTTCACCTTCGGCCTGGGCATGCTGGTCGTCTTCCCGCTGCGGGCCGGCGCCTGCGCGCTGCTGACCGAGTCGGCGACGCCGCTGCAGCTGGCCGAGCTCGTCGAGAAGCAGGGCGTCAGCGTGCTGGCGACCGCCCCGACCGCGTACCGGGCGATCCTGCGGGGCGGGCAGGAGCACCGGCTCGCCGGGCTGCGGGCCGCGGTCTCCGCCGGTGAGCACCTGCCGCGGACGACCTGGGAGGCGCTGAACGAACGGCTGGGGCTGCGGGTCATCGACGGCATCGGCGCCACCGAGCTGCTGCACATCTTCGTCTCGGCGGCCGGCGACGACATCCGCCCGGGCGCCACCGGCAGACCGGTGCCGGGCTGGCGGGCCGCCGTCCTCGACGTCGACGGCCGCGAGCTCGGCCCCGGCGAGGTCGGCCGGCTGGCCGTGATCGGCCCGGTCGGCTGCCGCTACCTCGACGACCCGCGCCAGTACGACTACGTGGTGGACGGCTGGAACGTCACCGGGGACCTCTTCCACCGGGACGCCGACGGCTACTTCTACTACCGGGCCCGCAGCGACGCGATGATCGTCTCCTCCGGCTACAACATCGGCGGCCCCGAGGTCGAGGCGGCCGTCGACACCCACCCGGACGTGGTGGAGTCCGGGGTCGTCGCCAAACCGGACACCGAGCGCGGCTCCGTCGTCTGCGCCTTCGTCGTGCTGCGCGAGGGCGTCACCGGCGACGCCGCGAAGGCCAAGGAGATCCAGGACCACGTCAAGCGGATCCTGGCGCCCTACAAGTACCCGCGTGAGGTGCGGTTCTGCGAGGCCCTGCCGCGCAACACCAGCGGCAAGCTGCAGCGCTTCGTGCTGCGCAGGATCGTCGACGACGAGCAGGCCGCAGCGCCTGCCGCCGAGCACTGAGAGGACCAGCGCGTGAGGATCGCGATCGTCGGCGGCGGGCCCGGCGGCCTGTACTTCGCCGCCCTGATGAAGCAGCTCGACCCGGCCCACCGGGTGACCGTCTGGGAGCGCAACGCGCCGGACGACACCTTCGGCTTCGGCGTGGTGTTCTCCGACGAGACGCTCGGCGGAATCGAGAACGCCGACCCGGAGTTCGCCGCCGCGATGGCCGACCGCTTCGCGCGCTGGACCGACATCGACATCCACTTCGACGGCGGCAGCCACACCGTCGGCGGCCAGGGCTTCGCCGCCCTGGGCCGCCGGGAGCTGCTGGGCCTGCTCCAGGACCGCTGCCGCCACCTGGGCGTCGAGCTGCACTTCGGCACCGCGGCGCCCGACACGGCCGAGCTGCTCGCCTCGTACGACCTCACGGTCGCCGCGGACGGCGCCAACTCGCGGGTGCGGCAGGCGTTCGCCGAGGAGTTCCGGCCCGCGCTGGACACCCGGCGCAACAAGTACATGTGGCTCGGCACGGACCTCGTGTTCGAGGCGTTCCAGTTCTTCGTCAAGCAGACGCGGTGGGGCACCGTGCAGGTCCACGGCTACCCGTACTCCGACGCCGGTTCGACCTTCATCGTGGAGATGCACGAGGACGTCTGGCGCCGGGCCGGCTTCGACGCCGCCGAGGGCGAGGAGTTCCCGCCCGGCACCTCGGACGAGAAGGCCGTCGACCGGATCCGGGAGCTGTTCGCCGCCGAGCTGGACGGCCACCGGCTGTTCGCCAACAACTCCAAGTGGCTGAACTTCACCACCGTGCGCAACGAGCGGTGGCACCACGGCGGTCTCGTCCTGCTCGGGGACGCCGCGCACACCGCGCACTTCTCCATCGGCTCGGGGACGAAGCTGGCCATGGAGGACGCCCTCGCGCTCGCCGCCTGCCTGCACGAACACCCCGGCCTCGACGAGGCGTTGACGGCGTACGAGGCCGAGCGGCGGCCGGTCGTCGAGTCCACCCAGCGGGCCGCGCAGGCCTCGCTGGAGTGGTTCGAGAACATCGGCATGTACGTCCGCCAGGAGCCGACCCAGTTCTGCTTCAACCTGCTGACCCGCTCGCGCCGGATCACCTACGACAACCTGCGCGAGCGCGACGGCGACTTCGCCGACCGGGTCGCCGCCGGCTTCGCGGCGGCGCAGGGCGCGGCAGCCGCCGGCACGGCGGCCGGGGCCGTCCCGGCGATGTTCCAGCCGTTCCGGATCGGGCAGCTGGAGCTGAAGAACCGCGTCGTGGTCTCCCCGATGGACATGTACTCCGCGGTCGACGGCGTGCCCGGCGACTTCCACCTCGTCCACCTCGGCTCCCGGGCGATGGGCGGCGCGGGCCTCGTCATGACCGAGATGGTCTGCGTCTCGGAGGACGCCCGGATCACCCCCGGCTGCACCGGCCTGTGGACGGACGGGCAGCGCGACGCCTGGCGCCGGATCGTCTCCTACGTGCACGGGCAGAGCTCCGCCCGGATCGGCCTGCAGCTCGGCCACGCGGGGCGCAAGGGCTCCACCCGGCTGATGTGGGAGGGCATGGACGACCCGCTGGCGGAGGGCAACTGGCCGGTCGTCGGCCCCTCGCCGCTGCCGTACGGGCCTGGCTCCGCCGTCCCCCGCGAGGTGACCCGGGCGGACCTGGACCGGATCACCGCCGACTTCGTCGCGGCGGCCCGGCGCGGCGCCGAGGCCGGCTTCGACCTGCTCGAACTGCACTGCGCGCACGGCTACCTGCTCTCGTCCTTCCTGTCGCCGCTGGCGAACCGCCGCACCGACGAGTACGGCGGTTCACTGGAGAACCGGCTGCGCTACCCGCTGGAGGTCTTCGACGCCGTCCGCGCCGTCTGGCCGGCCGAACGGCCGGTGATCGTGCGCATCTCGGCCACCGACTGGGCGCCCGACGGCAACACCGAGCACGACGCGGTGGAGATCGCCCGCGCCTTCGTCGCGCACGGCGCGGCCGCCGTGGACGTCTCCTCCGGCCAGGTCACCAAGGACGAGCGCCCCGCCTACGGCCGCTCCTACCAGACGCCGTTCGCCGACCGGATCCGGCACGAGGTCGCGGCCGCCGCCGGCGCCGCCGTCATCGCGGTCGGCGCGATCGCCTCCTACGACGACGTGAACTCCATCCTGCTGGCCGGGCGCGCCGACCTCTGCGCGATCGGCCGCACCCACCTCTACGACCCGCACTGGACGCTGCACGCGGCCGCCGAGCAGGACTACCGCGGACCCGCCGCGGACTGGCCGCTGCCCTTCCGGGCGGGCAGCCGCAAGCCGCCCTCGGCGCGGACGGACGCGGTGCGGCCCCGCCTCTCGCTGCTCCGCGCGGAGGGCCCGGACCGAGCCGTCCACCTGCGCTGGACGCCTCCCCGGCAGCCGGCCCGGGTGCCCTGAGCGGCACGGCTCCGCTACACCGGGCCGACCCAGGGGCTCCCGTCCGCGTCCGCCCGGAGCACCCGGGTGGCGGTGCCCGCCGCCCGGCCGGGCAGGCCCGCTGCCGCTAGGGTGGCAAGCGCCGTGTCCTTTGCGGCATGGAATGCGTGGTTTATCCGGGTTTGCCCCTGCGGCAGGTCCGGGCCCCTGGTCCGCGGATCCGCTTCCGGCAGGACCTCCGCCGCATGCGTGCACGACGGCGAACGTGCACAACGGCGAAACGGGGGTAGCCGCCCGTGAGCCGCACCGACGGAAGGGAGACCAAAACGGTGGAGACGACCGGGGCAGTGGAGGGACCCACCCCGCAGCCGGTGCTCAGCCCGCTGACCACCGCATCGCTGTTCCTCGTGCTCACCGTCGACCCCGGCGGCGAGCCGGTGGTGCGCGAGCTGCTGGCGGACCTGGCCGGGCTGCAGCGCAGCGTCGGCTTCGGGTACCCCGACGGGCGGCTCAGCGTGGTCGCCGGGATCGGCTCGGCCTGCTGGGACCGGCTGGCGGACGGCCCGCGCCCGGCCGGGCTGCACCCCTTCCGCGAGCTGCGGGGCGCCCGCCACCGGGCCCCGGCCACCCCGGGCGACCTGCTCTTCCACATCCGGGCCGCGCGGCAGGACCTCTGCTTCTCGCTCGGCTCGGAGATCATGTCCAGGCTGCGCGGCGCGGTCGCGGTGGCCGACGAGGTCACCGGCTTCACCTACCTCGACCAGCGCGACCTGCTCGGCTTCGTCGACGGCACCGAGAACCCGGTGGGCCGGGCGGCCGCGGAGGCCGTGCTGATCGGCGCGGAGGACCCGGACTTCGCCGGCGGCGCCTACGTGATCGTGCAGAAGTACCTGCACGACCTCGACGCCTGGAACCGGCTGCCGGTCGAGCAGCAGGAGCGGATCGTCGGGCGCCGCAAGCTCACCAACGTCGAGATCGACTCCCCCGGCTCGCACGTCGAGCTCAACACGATCACCGGCCCGGACGGCGCGGAGCGGCAGATCCTGCGCGACAACATGCCCTTCGGCAGCCCCGGCAGCGGCGAGTTCGGCACGTACTTCATCGGGTACGCGCGGACGCCGGAGGTCACCGAGGAGATGCTGCGCCACATGTTCCTCGGCGACGGGCCGGTGAGCCACGACCGGATCCTCGACTTCTCCACGGCCGTCACCGGCACGCTGTTCTTCGTGCCCTCCGCCGACCTGCTGGAGGACCTCGGGGCCGCGGACGACGCCGGCACCGACGAGCGGGGGTCGCTCGGCATCGGGGACCTGAAGAGCCGCTGAGCGCGCCCGGGTACCGGGGGCGCCACCGCAACCGAAACAGGCGACAGGAGGCCTGACCCATGGACAACCTGCACCGCGAACTCGCGCCCGTCTCGGCCGAGGCCTGGGCCGACCTGGAGCAGGAGGCCCGGCGCACCTTCACCCGGCACGTGGCCGCCCGCCGCATCGTGGACGTGCCCGAGGCCGGCGGCACGGAGCTCGCCGCGGTCAACACCGGCCGCCTGGACGAGATCCGCTCGCCGGACCCGGGGGTGCGCGGCCGGCTGCGGCAGGCGCAGCCGCTGGTCGAGCTGCGGGTGCCGTTCACCGTGGACCGGTCGCAGGTGGACGACGTCGCCCGGGGCGCCCAGGACGCGGACTGGGCACCGGTGAAGGAGGCCGCCCGGCGGATCGCCTTCGCCGAGGACCGCGCCGTGTTCGAGGGCTACCCGGCCGCCGGCATCGCGGGCCTGCGGGCCTCCTCCGCCAACGAGGCGCTGACCCTGCCCCCGGACCCGCGCGACTACCCGAACGTGATCAGTCGGGCCATCGGCGAACTCCGGCTGGCCGGCGTCGGCGGCCCCTACACCCTCGCCCTCAGCGCGGACGCCTTCACCGCCGTCAGCGAGACCTCCGACCACGGGTACCCGATCCACGAGCACCTGCGCCGCCTCCTCGACGGCGAGATCATCTGGGCCCCCGCCATCGACGGCGCCTTCCTGGTCTCCACCCGCGGCGGCGACTTCACCCTCCGGCTCGGCCAGGACCTCTCCATCGGCTACCTCGCCCACGACACCGACACCGTGGAGCTGTACTTCCAGGAGTCGCTGACCTTCCTCGTGCACACCGAGGAGGCGGTCGTCCCGATCAACCCCGCCCCGGCGGCGTAGCGCCCGTCGGGTCTGCTCCGCCCCGGCCGGAGCAGACCCGTGCGTGTGGTGTCAGTGCTCGGCGGGCGCCTCCGGGAGGGTGCGCAGGCGGACGACCGGGGAGGCCGGGAGCGCGAGGACGACGGCGGCGGAGCCCGCTGCGGCTACGGCCAGCGCGCCGCGGGCGCCGAGCTGTCCGGCCAGCAGGCCCGCGCCGAGACCGCCGAGTGCTCCGCCGCCGAAGAGCAGGGTGCGGAAGGCCGCGGTCATCCGGCCCATCATCGGCTGCGGGGTGACGGCCTGACGGAGGCTGACGATGATCACACCGGCGATGCCGAGCCCCAGGTAGGTGGTGAAGAAGGAGAGCACGAACATCGCCGCCATGACCGGGCGCGGCCCGGCGGCGCACGGGACGAGCACCGGACCCAGCAGCAGCGCCGACTGGGCCGTCAGGTACACGCGACCGAGCGGGAAGCGCTCGATCACCCGGCGCGAGAGGACGGAGCCGAGCAGGCCGCCGGCCGAGGCGGTGGCGAGGACGCCGCCCAGGGCTGTGGAGGACAGCCGCAGGTCGTGGCTGCCGTACAGCAGGAACATCGTCCACACCGTGACCATGGAGAAGTTGCAGCAGAACCCGATCAGGGCGAGCGCCCGCAGCACCCGGTCACGCAGCACGAAGCCCAGGCCGTCCCGGAGTTCGCGCAGCAGGTGCCGTTCGGCGGGGCGCTCGGGGGACGGTTCGGAGGTGCGGATCAGCAGCAGCGAGACGACGGACACCGCGTACGAGCAGACGTCGACGACCAGTGCGGCGGGCGCTCCGACGGCGGAGACCAGGACCCCCGCGAGGCCGGGCCCGGCCACGTCCGCGGCGGAGGAGGAGGCGCTCATCCGCGCGCCCACCGCGACGTACTGCCTGCGGTCCCGCACCAGCAACGGCACGTAGGACATCCAGCTGACGTCGAACACCACCGAGGCGGTACCGACGGCGCAGGCGATCACCATCAGCACCGTCAGGTCCAGGGCGTGCCACCAGTACAGCAGCGGGACGAGGGCGAGCAGCACCAGGCGGACCAGGTTGGCGCCGAGCATCACCGGGCGGCGCCGGGCCCGGTCCGCCCGGACGCCGATCACCAGCGCGAGGCCGAGGTAGGGGACGAGCTGCAGGAAGCGCAGCAGGCCGACCTGCTCGTCGGTGGCGCCGAAGGCGTCGATGGCGGTGAGCGGCAGGGCGAGCGCGGTGACCTGGGTACCGAGCAGGGAGACGGTCTCGCCGAGCCAGAACCGGACGAAGTCGCGGTTGTGCCACAGGCTCGGCGGGGTGACGCGGGCCGCCTCCGCGGGGGCCGTGCTGCCGGGCGCGGGCGGGAGGGCGGTCATCGCCGGCCCTCCGCGGCGAGTTCGGCGACCGCCGCGGCCACCTCGGCGACCTCGTCCTCGGTGTTGTAGTAGTGCGGCGACAGCCGCAGGCACCACTCGACCTCCTTGTCGCGGAAGTCGAACTGGGCGAACTCCCGGAAGCTCAGCGCGGAGTTGATCCGGCGCCGGTCCAGGGCCGCCTTGAACGGCAGCGGCTCCCAGCCGTCTACGGTGACGGTCACCAGCGCGGCGGGGGCCGGCCCGCGGTCGAGGGTGCGGACGCCGGGCACCCCGGCCAGCCGCTCGCGCAGCAGTGCGCCGAGCGCGGGGGTGCGCCGGGCCACCGCGTCCTGGCCGACCTCCAGCGCGTAGCGGACGGCCGCGGCGCAGCCGAGCACGGTGGCGTAGGGGAACTCCCACTCCTCGAAGCGGGCGGCGCTGGGGACGGGCCGGTAGTGGCCGGGTGCGACCCAGCGGGCGCCGTGCATGTCGATGTACAGCGGTTCGGCGCCTGCCTGCAGGACGCGGTCGGAGACGTAGAGGAAGCCCGAACCGCGCGGCCCGCGCAGGAACTTGCGGCAGGTGGCGGTGAGCAGGTCGCAGCCGATCTCCGCGACGTCGACCGGGTACTGGCCGACCGACTGGCAGGCGTCGACGAGGTAGAGCAGGCCCAGTTCGCGGCAGTGCCGGCCGATCTCGGCGACCGGCTGGACGAGGCCGGAGTTGGTGGGCACGTGGGTGACGGCGACCAGGCGGGGTCGGTGGGCGCGCATCAGGGCGGCCATCGCGTCGACGTCGACGCCGCTGCCGTCCGGGCGGTCGGGGGCGTGGACGATCCGCACGCCGTGGCGGCGGCGCAGCGAGAGGAAGGCGATCTGGTTGGAGACGAAGTCGTTGCGGGTGGTGAGGACGGTGTCGCCCGGTCGGAAGTCGAACGAGGAGAGCGCCTTGGTGTAGGCGTGGGTGGCGCTGGCCGCGAAGGCGATGTTCCCTGGACGGGTGTTGAGCAGCCTGGCCGTCGCCGCGTAGAAGTCCGCGGTCTCGGCGGCCCGGGCCGCGGCGGCCTCGTAGCCTCCGGTGGCGGCCTCCAGCTCCAGGTGCTCGACCACCGTGCGCAGTACCGGACGGGGCATCAGGCCGCAACCGGCGTTGTTGAGGTGGACCACGGAGGCGCAGCCGGGGGTGTCGGCCCGCAGGGCGGCGATGTCGAGGAGCGGTTCCGGGCCGACGGCGAAAGCGCTATTCTGTATCGTCATGAATGACGGTAGCAGTACTGAGGCCCTGTTGGCGATCCTCCGCACCGAGATCGCCGCCCTGGCTCCGGGCGACCGCCTGCCCAGCAGCCGGGACTTGATCGCCCGTCACGGTGTCGGGCCGGTCACCGTCTCCCGCGCCGTCGCGCAGCTCGCGGCCGAGGGCGTCGTCGTCACCCGGCCCGGCAGCGGCACCTACGTGACGGCGCGCCGGTCCCCCGGCTCCGCGGCCCCGGACACCTCATGGCAGTCCGTCGTACTGGCGGGCCGCCGGATCGAGGCCGCCGAGGAGGAGACCGGCCCGCGCGAACTCCCGCCCGGCACCGTTCCGCTCTCCGGCGGCTACCTGCACGAGAGCCTGCAGCCCGGCCGGATCCTCGGCGCCGCCCTCGCCCGCGCCGCCCGCCGCCCCGACGCCTGGCACCGTGCGCCCGCCGCCGGACTCACCACCCTGCGCGCCCTGTTCGCCCGCCAGACCGGCGGCGACCACGGGCCCGAGGACGTCCTCGTCACCGCCGGCGGCCAGAGCGCCCTGTCCATGCTCTTCCGGGCCGTCGCCGCGCCCGGCGCGCCCGTGCTCGTCGAGTCGCCGACCTATCCCGGCGCGCTGGCCGCCGCCCGTGCCGCCGGGCTGCGCCCGGTGCCCGTCCCGATGGACGACCTCGGTCTGCGCCCCGACCTGCTCGCCGACGCCTTCGCCATGACCGGCGCCCGGCTGCTCTACTGCCAGCCGACGTTCCACAACCCCACCGGCACCGTCCTCGCCCCCGAACGGCGCCGCCAGGTCGTCGACGTGGCGCGGGCCGCAGGCGCCTTCCTGGTGGAGGACGACTTCGCACGCCACCTCGGGCACGGTCGCCCCCTCCCCCGGCCGCTGGCGGCCGACGACCGCGACGGCACCGTCGTCCACCTCACCTCGCTCAGCAAGCCCGCCTCGCCCAGCCTGCGGATCGGCGCGATCACCGCCCGCGGACCGGTCCTGCGGCGGCTGCTGAGCCTGCGCCGGGTCGACGACTTCTTCCTCGCCCGGCCGCTCCAGGAGGCCGCCGTCGAACTGCTCTCCACCCCCGCCTGGGACCGCCACCTGCGCGGACTCGGCACCGCACTGCGGCAGCGCTGCGCCGTCCTCGCCCATGCCGTTGCCGGGGAACTCCCGGACTGGACTGCGGCCCCGGCCCCGGAGGGCGGCCTCCACCTGTGGCTGCGGCTGCCGCCCGGCCCTACCGAGTCCGCCCTCGCCGACGCGGCCCGCGCGCACGGCGTCGCCGTCGACCCCGGTCAGCGGTTCTTCCCCGCCGAACCGCCCGCCGCCCATGTGCGGCTCTCCTTCGCCGCCGCCGCGGAGCCCGCCGACCTCGCCGAGGCCGCGCGCCGACTCGCCGCGGCCGCCCGCAGCCCGGCGTGACCCCGGGCGGTCCTGCGCCGCCGGCCCGCTCGTCGAACGGCCGGGGCTCAGTTGGCGGCGCTCTCCGCCGCGATCATGTTGATCAGCCCCGTCCTGCCGTGCTCGACGAGGTGGCGGCGCTGGCGTTCGGCGCCGTTGCCCTCCCTCAGCAGGCGGCCGACCAGCGGGGCCACCGCCCGGGTGTCGCCGAGCTCCTCGAGGGCCGGGGCGAGGAGCTCCAGCATGCCCGCGACGACCTCGCCGGCCGGCCGGGACAACCCGGTCGCCGGGTCGTGCAGCGTGCCGTCCATGCCGTACCGGGCGGCGTGCCAGGCCGCGCCCTCCAGGCTCTCCGGCGTCCGGCCGTCCGGCGGGACCCCTTCGGCGGCGTCCCGCTTCACCGTGACGACCAGGGCCCGGACCAGTCCGGCCAGCATCACCGCCTCGTCGGCGCGCAGCTGGACGTCCATCGACCGCAGCTCCACGGTCGGGAACTTGGCGGACAGCCGGGCCTGCCAGTACAGCTGGCCGCGGTCGCGGATCAGGTGGGCCTCCAGCAGGTGGTCGATCCGGCGCTCGTAGTCCCGCGCGTCGGCGAAGTACGGCGGAATGCCGCTGATCGGCCAGCGGCCGAAGACCACCGTCCGCCAGCTCGCGTAGCCCGTGTCGGTGCCGTACCAGAGCGGCGAGTTGGCCGAGAGCGCGGTCAGCACCGGCAGCCAGGGCCGCAGCCGGTTGAGCACCGCGACCCCGGTCTCCGGATCGGGCACGGCCACGTGCACGTGCATGCCGTTGATCATCGCTTCGTCGGCCAGCCGCGTGACGATGCTCCGGATCGAGTGGTAGCGCGGGGAGTCCACGATCTCCGGCGGAGCGTCGGGCGCGTACGGGGCGGTGCCGCAGGCCGCCAGCCGGCAGCCCGCCGACTCCGCCGCCGTCGCCAGTGCGTGCCGCAGCCGGAGCAGGTGGCCGCCGACCTCGCCCAGGCCCCGGCAGACCGGGGTGGCCACCTCCACCTGGGCCTGCAGCAGCTCGTTCTGCAGTTCGTCGTGGTGCACCGCGGGGTGCAGTCCGGCGATCCGCCGCACCTCGTCGACCCGCGGCAGCGGCAGCCCGCTCCCGGGGTCGAGCAGCAGGTACTCCTCCTCGACCCCGATCGTCGGGGGTCCGTCCGGATCGGTGACCGTTCCGCCTCCGCCTGCCGTGTCGGTGCCAGCGCCCATGACTCCGGGCTACCACGTACGCCGCGTCGGCACATCCGGGCGGGCGTTCCCGGGGCGTCCGGTCGGGATGATCCGGCGTCGCGCGCGCGGCGGGAATCGTCGGACAAGCCCTAGGGCTTGTCCCGCGGGGCGAGGCCGCCGGGGACGGGGGTGAGGGGCTTGCGGCGGCGGTGGCGCAGCCAGACGAAGAGCAGCAGGCAGGGCAGCAGCAGTCCACCGAGGGTGAGCACCAGGAAGGCCGTGAAGCTGGTGATGTTCCTGACCAGCCAGGCGAAGTTCTGGCCGAAGAAGCCGACGACGAAGGAGAGCGGCAGGAAGACCGTGGCGATGACGGTGAGTCGCTCCATGGTGGCGCTCTGGCGCAGGGTGATGGTGTTCTGCTCCACGGAGATCACCGCGATGTTCGCCTCCAGGACGGTGGCCAGCAGGTCGCGCTGGGCCGCGACCTCCTCGTTGACCAGCAGGAGGTGGTCGTGCACGTCGCGGAAGAACGGCAGCAGCTCGGCCGGTGCCCGGCCGGGCTGCAGGCGCCGGGCGAGCACGGCGAGCAGCGGGTGGACGGCGCGGTAGAAGTCGGTGGCCTCGCGCCGCAGGAAGTAGATCCGCTCGGTCGGCGCGACGGCGCCCGAGAAGACGGTGGCCTCGATCTGCTCGATGTCGCGGTCGAGTTCCGCGACGACCGGGGCGTAGCCGTCGACGACCTGGTCGAGGATGGCCCACAAGGTCGCGGCGCTGCCGGTGCGCAGCAGGTCCGGGCGGCGTTCGAGGCGGCTGCGGGCGCCGGCCAGTTCGCTGGCGATGCCCTGCCGGACGGTGATCACGAAGTGTTCGGCGAGGAAGATGCTGATCTCGCCGGTGTCGATCTCCTCGCGCTCGTCGTCGTACCGCGCGGTGCGCAGGATGATGAGTTCGGTGCCGTCCTCGTACTGCTCGGCCTTCGGCCGCAGGTGGAAGGCCTGGGCGTCCTCGACGGCGAGTTCGTGCAGGCCGAAGGTCTCCTGGACGCCGGCCAGCTCGTCGGGCCCGGGTTCGAAGACGCCGAGCCAGACGAATCCGCCCTGCCGGGCGTGCGCGGCGGCCTCCTCCAGCGGCATCGCGCCCTCGTGCTGCCGGCGTCCGTCGCGGTAGTGCGCGCAGTCCACGATCATGACCGTCTCCTCGCGTCCGGCCGACCGCGCCGTGCGTCGCCGGATGCGGCACGGCGCGCCGTACCCGCCCCCGGCAACCGATGTTCCTCCGAGTCGGGGGGGGGCGCGGCGGGGGGGGGGCCCCGCCGGGGGGGGGCCGCCGGGGGGGTGGGGAGAGAGGGGGGTGGGGGAGGAATGTGTT